>JBJESI010000264.1:0-4303 GCA_051882715.1 Oscillospiraceae bacterium | reverse complement strand
ACATTCGACCTTCTCCCCAAGAAGGAAGTTGTTAAGCTTAACCTTGAAATCGAAAAGCTCGAGAAGTTCCTCGGCGGTATCAAAACAATGCAGAAGCTTCCCGCAGCTCTCTTTATCGTAGACCCCAGAAAGGAAAAAATTGCTGTCCTCGAAGCAAAGAAGCTCGGTATTCCGATCGTTGCTATCGTAGACACAAACTGCGATCCTGACGATATCGACTATGTAATCCCCGGCAACGATGACGCTATCCGTGCAGTAAAGCTTCTTGCAGGAGCAATGGCTGACGCTATCATCGAAGGCAGACAGGGCGAAGCAGACGCCGCTGCAGCTGAGGATACAGAAGAAGCAGAGGGTACAGAAGAATAATAATAAAATGCCCATATTATATGGGCATTTCACTTGAATATGGAGGTTAATCAAATGGCTAACATTACAGCAAAGGACGTAGCCGCTCTCCGTGAGAGAACAGGTTGCGGTATGATGGACTGCAAAAAGGCTCTCGTTGAAGCAGAGGGCGACGCTGACAAGGCGATTGAAATTCTTAAGGAAAAGGGACTTGCAAAGGCCGCTAAAAAGGCAGGAAGAATTGCCGCTGAGGGTATCGTTACCGCTATCGTTGACGAGGCTAAAAAGGTCGGCGTTGTTCTTGAAGTTAACTCCGAAACAGACTTCGTTGCTAAGAACGATGTGTTCAAGGGCTTTGTAAATCTTATCGCTCAGACTATTATGGACCAAAACCCCGCAGATGTTGACGCTCTTCTCGAGTGCACAACAGCAGAGGGCAAGGTTGCGGATATGCTTACGGAAAAGATTGCTACAATCGGTGAAAACATCAAGATTCGCCGCTTTGCAAGACTTGAGGGCGTTCTCGTTCCTTATGTTCACGGCGAGGGAAGAATCGGCGTTATGGTTAAGCTCGACACAGAGGATTATAACGACGAGGTAAGAACCTGCGGTAAGGACATCGCTTTGCAGGTTACCGCAATGAACCCCGCATATCTTGACAAGGCTTCGGTTCCCGCTGACGTTATTGAAAACGAAAAGGCTATTATGAAGAAGCAGGTTATCGACGAGGGCAAGCCTGAAGCTATCGCTGACAAAATCGTTATGGGCAAGCTCGGCAAGTACTACAAAGAGGTTTGTCTTGTTGAACAGCCCTTTGTTAAGGACGGCGATGTTTCGGTAGCACAGTATGTTGACGGCGTTGCAAAGCAAATCGGCAAGTCAATCAAGGTTGCTGAGTTTGTTCGCTACGAAAAGGGCGAAGGAATTCAGAAGAAAGAAGACAACTTTGCAGATGAAGTTGCAAGCATGATTAAATAACTGATTAAGAATAATGAATTGAGCCGCTTTTATGGCGGCTCAATTTTTTTGTAAAAAAAACTGCAATTTTCATAAAATCACTTTACATATTTCATAAATTATTGTAAAATTCAATAAGGGGGATTACCCTGTCATTTAACGAACATCCGATATGCCGAGGGGTATATACAGCCGGCATTTCGGCATAAAGATGACTGAAAATAAATATATCCGAAAGGTGAAAGGTGAAAAGATGAAGCCTAAATACAAAAGAGTTCTGATTAAGCTAAGCGGCGAAGCTCTTGCCGGAGAAAAAGGCTCGGGCCTTGATTACCCGACCATAACTAAAATCTGCAAAGGTATTAAGAAAGGCTATGATGCAGGCGTCCAAATCGGAATTGTCGTAGGCGGCGGAAACTTCTGGCGCGGACGTTCAAGCGGCGCTATGGACAGAACAAAAGCCGACCATATCGGAATGCTTGCCACAACCATGAACGCCCTTGCGGTTTCAGATGTTCTCGAGGAGCTCGGCTGTGACGTGCGAGTTCAGACTGCTATCACAATGCAGCAGATTGCAGAGCCTTATATCAGGAACAGAGCTGTAAGGCATCTTGAAACGGGAAGAATAGTCGTATTCGGCTGCGGAACGGGAAGCCCGTTCTTCTCCACAGATACGGCGTCCGCTCTCAGAGCGGCTGAAATCGGAGCCGAGGTGCTGATGAAAGCTACTATGGTAGACGGCGTTTATGACAAAGACCCCAAGAAATATCCCGACGCAGTTAAGTACGATGAGCTTACCTTCGGCGAGATACTTTTGAAACAGCTTGCGGTAATGGACAGCACGGCGGCTGCAATGTGTCAGGACAACGGAATTCCGATTATTGTTTTTGACCTTAACAGACCTGATAATATATACGATGCGCTTATGGGCGAAAAGGTAGGCACAATCGTCAAGGAGGAAAAGTAATGAAAGAACAGCTTAACATTTGTAAGGAAAAGATGGAGAAATGTCTTAATTCTCTTGAACACGAATATACCACGATCCGTGCGGGCAGAGCAAATCCCGCCGTACTCGACAAGGTAAAGGTTGATTATTACGGAGTTCCCACAGCCATAAATCAGCTTGCGGCAGTATCGGTTGCAGAGGCAAGAATTCTCATGATTCAGCCTTGGGATATTTCAATTCTTTCTCAGATTGAGAAGGCGATTTTGGCTTCCGATATCGGAATCAATCCCACAAACGACGGCAAGGTTATCCGCCTTACGTTCCCGCAGCTTACCGAGGAACGCCGTAAGGAGCTTGTTAAAACCGTTAAGAAATACGGCGAGGAAGCAAAGGTTACGATAAGAAATGTCCGCAGGGATACTATTGAAAAATACAAGGCTATGAAGAAGTCCTCTGAAATTACGGAAGACGATCTTAAAAACTGCGAAAAGGACGTGCAGGATTTAACAGACAAATTTACGAAAAAAATCGACGACGCATGCTCCGCAAAAGAAAAAGAAATAATGTCCTTGTAATAAGGTGAGCAAATGGCTGCAAAGAAATTGAATGACGGCATAGTAATCCCGACTCATGTGGGGATTATCATGGACGGTAACGGCAGGTGGGCAAAAAAGCGGGGCTTGCCGAGAAAAGCAGGGCATTATCAAGGCGCCAAGGCTTTCAGAAAAATAGTAAAATACTGCAGTGATATCGGCATTAAATATGCGACTTTTTACGCATTTTCCACCGAAAACTGGAGCAGACCGCAGGACGAGGTTGACTCCATAATGAAGCTTATGGACGAATATCTTGACGACGCCAAGAATTTTTACAAGGAAAACGTTCGTACAATACTTATCGGAGACAAAAGCCGCCTTGACCCCAAGCTTCAGGCTAAGATAAACAAGGTCGAAGAGGATTCAAAGGACTTTACGGGAATGACGCTTTTAATAGCGATAAACTACGGCGGTCAGGACGAAATTGTTCACGCCGCCCGTAAAATTGCGGAAAAAGCGGCAAAGGGCGAGCTTTCTCCCGATGATATAACAAAGCAGACAATATCCGATAATCTGTATACGGCGGGGATACCCGATGCGGATCTTATTATAAGACCCAGCGGCGAATACAGGACATCAAATTTTCTTTTGTGGCAGTCGGCGTATGCCGAATATGTTTTCATGGATAATGTGCTGTGGCCTGATTTTTCCGAAAAGGAAATGGAGCAGGCGCTTGAAGAATATTCAAAACGCAACAGGCGTTTCGGCGGAGTGTAGCATTGCGGCTCACGCTTCGTGCAGGGGGCGATCGGTCCTCTTATTTCACTGATTTGAAGGTATAACAATGACAAAGCGAATTTTATCGGCGGCGGTAGGGCTTGCGCTTTTGGCGGTGATTTTGCTCTACTACAACACAATCGTGTTTAACATTGCAATTTCTGCAATTTCATTTTTGGCAACATTCGAGATTTTACATGCAACAAGGTTTTTTGACAAAAAAACACTGTCAACCGTATGTCTGCTGTTTGCAATGCTCGTGCCGTTTTTGACGCTGCTTGATTTTCGTCAGTCATATACTCCGTTTATTCTCAGCTTTATACTTATACTGTTTGTTCTTCTGCTCAGATACCACAGCAGAATTAAAATCGAACAGGTCGGACTTGCGTTCATGGTTTCGACGCTCATTCCGCTTTCGCTTACTACAATGATTTTTTTAAGAGATATGGCGGCGGCAAACGGACGGTTTGTTTTACTTCTTGCCCTTGCCGGAGCGTGGATTGGCGATACGGGAGCGTATTTTGTCGGAACATTTTTGGGAAAGCACAAGCTTTGTCCTACAATAAGTCCGAAGAAAACCGTTGAAGGCTTTATCGGCGGCATTGTCGCAACCTCTGTTTCATTTGTGATTATGGGGTATATTTACACTCTTTATAAGGCAAGCGGAGGCGTCGAAATACAGGTTAATGGCCTCTATGGAATTGGCTATGCTCTTGAGCAAAACCGTTTTTCCTGCTTTCGG
>JBJESI010000263.1:0-4346 GCA_051882715.1 Oscillospiraceae bacterium | reverse complement strand
AGGACAGGATTTTGCGGTGGTCTTTGCGGCGATGGGCGTAAAAAACGATGTTGCCGATTACTTCAAGCGAAGCTTTGAGGAGGCAGGAGTTCTGCAAAGGGTTGTAATGTTCTTAAACCTTTCAAACGACCCGATCATCGAAAGAATCCTCACTCCGAAATGCGCCCTGACAGCGGCTGAATATCTCGCCTTTGAAAAGAATATGCACATTCTCGTAATTCTTACGGACATGACGTCCTACGCCGAGGCGCTCCGTGAATTTTCTTCCTCAAAGGGAGAAATCCCCGGAAGAAAAGGATATCCCGGATATCTTTACTCGGACCTTGCGGCAATTTACGAGAGAGCCGGAATTGTGGAAGGCTCTAAAGGCTCGGTAACGCAGATTCCTATTCTCACCATGCCTAACGACGACATCACGCACCCTGTCCCCGACCTTACAGGCTATATCACAGAAGGTCAGATAGTTATGGACAGAAGCCTTGAACAGGTGGGAATATACCCTGCCGTGGCGGTACTCCCGTCGCTTTCCAGACTTATGAAGGACGGCATCGGCGAGGGATATACAAGAGAGGATCATTCCGCCGTTGCAAACCAGCTCTTTGCCGCTTATGCAAAGGTTCAGGACGCCCGTGCGCTGGCTTCTGTTATCGGCGAGGAGGAGCTTTCCGAAACCGACAAAGCTTATATGAAATTCGGCAAGCTTTTTGAGAATAATTTTATTTCTCAGGGCTTTAACGAAAACAGGAGCATTGAGGAAACACTTGATCTTGGATGGGCGCTTCTTTCAACCCTGCCCCAGTCGGAGCTTGACCGTGTTGACGAACAGCTTCTTAAAGAGCACTACAATCCCGACGCCGCAAAGAAATTTTTGAATTAGCGAGGTGAAACCGAGTGGCTAATGCAATGCCCGTTCCAACCAAAGGAAATTTAATGAAAATGCGCCGTTCGCTCGCACAGGCGAAGCTCGGTTACTACCTTATGGACCGAAAGAGAAATATACTTATCCGTGAAATGATGACGATGACGGACACGGCAAAATCCCTCAGAGGAAGCATTGAGGAAACCTACCGAAAAGCTTATCTTTCACTTCAAAAGGCTAATATTGCTTTGGGTATATGCGACAAAATTGCAGAAAGTATGCCTGTGGAAAACGGACTTTCCCTTTCGGCGAAAAGCGTTATGGGAGTAGATATTCCCATTGTAATTCTGGATGAAAAGCCGTTGAAGCTAAACTACGGAATAACGGAAACAAATTCGGATTTCGACGAAGCGTACCGATGCTTTGACGAGGTTAAAAAGAAAACCGCCGTTCTTGCGGAAATGGAAAACAGCATTTACCGCCTTGCCATGGGAATAAAAAAGACGGGCAAGCGCGCCAATGCGCTGAAAAACATTATGATTCCCCATTTTGAAGAAAGCATTAAGTATATAACCGAGAATCTTGAAGAAAAGGACAGAGAAGAATTTTCAAGACAAAAAATCATAAAATCAATGAAAATTGCCGAGTGAAATTTTGGGGCTGTACCGCAAAGATACAACCCCGTTTCGCTCTTAGCCCTGGAGCGCCGAGATGATATTTCCCATAGCGCCCAGCGCCTTACCTGCGCTTTTCTTTATTATTCTTGATTTTCCGCCCATATTTTTCGAAACCATGGCAGTGGCGGTTCCGACAGCCATTCCCACGGCTACGCCCTTGACAATATCGGCGGTACTGATTTTACTCATGCTTGCATCTCCCTTTAAAAAAATTTGCGGAGAAATATCCGCATAAGTATTGTTCCAAGCATAGCGTTGAAAATCCGAAAGGAATAATGGAAACCAAAAATTTAATTTTAAAATTACGGAGGATTAAAATGATAGCAATAGGAAGCGACCACGCAGGCTTTAAGCTCAAGGAGCACATAAAAGACCTTTTAACTTCAAAAGGTCTTGAATACAAGGATTTCGGCTGTTTTGACGAAAATTCCGTGGATTACCCGGATATTTCCGAAGCCGTTTCAAACGCTGTTGCGGCGGGAGAATGTGAAAAAGGAATTCTTATCTGCGGAACGGGCATCGGAATGTCAATCGTTGCAAACAAGGTAAACGGAGTGCGTGCGGCGCTTTGCTCCGATACATTCTCCGCAAGGTTTACAAGGCTTCATAACGACGCAAACGTGCTCTGCATGGGCGCAAGAGTTCTCGGCGAGGGACTTGCGGCGGATATTGCGGAAATCTTTCTTGATACACCTTTCGAGGGCGGACGCCATGAGCGCCGCGTCAACATGATTTCCGAGGTTGAAAAAAGAAACTGACAAATTTTTAAGCCGCTTTCCTTTCACGGAAAACGGCTCATAATTTTAATATTTCAGCGAGCTTCCCCCGATAAATTCACGCAGCAGTGAGTTATCGGGGATATATTTTTCTTCAACCGGCTTTACATCTTCAAGCAGGCTTATCAGCGCTCCGCACACGGGAATATCCGAAAATTCGTAAAGCTCGGGCAAAATCAAATCCCTGTAAACGCAGATTTCATAAGGAATTACCGTGTCGATGTCGAAATCCGAGCGGTATTTATAGGGCAGAATGTAAAGCTCCTCCCCTTTTTCAACGCTGTCGTAGCTCTCAATCGTGCTTAAAACCGTTTTCGCTCTGAAAAATTTATCCCGCAGTATTCTCCTTGCAAGCCTTATCGCAGATGGGTGAACAATCTCTCCCGAAGAAGTTTCAAACCGAGTTCTTGCGCTGGCGTAAACTATATTCGCAAAGCTTTCGCAGCCGCCTGTAATCTCGGGATTTAATGCGTGTATGCCCTCGATTATGACGAATTCGTCCGGCTTTCTCTGAAGAAATGTAAATTCGTCCTCACTTCTGGACTTTGTTTTAAATTTGAATTTAGGGATTTTAACGGGCTCGCACTCCGCAAAAGCCTTTAAATGCGACTTTAAAAGCTCTGCGTCAAGTCTCTGCGGCGACTCGTAATCAATAGGCGCAAGCTGCTCCTGCTGTTTTTGCGAAACCGTGTTAAAATAATTATCCATTGAAACCGTATGAGTCTCAAAGCCTCTGCTGTCCAGCAGATTTTCTATTCTTAAAGCCGTGGTTGTCTTTCCCGAACCCGACGGTCCCGAAAGAAGTATAATCGGCTTAAAATCCCTGCTCTCGCACAAAACATCGGCAAGCTCCGTGATTTTGCGTGTGTAGCACTGCTCGCACTCGTTCACATAGCCTTGAATATCCCCGTTTATACGTTCGCATACCGTTTTTGTCGAAATAACCATATCTTTACCTTTTAATCTGTGTATTCGCAGGCGGCTATTGCGCAAACTGCTCCGTCGGCGGCGGCTGTGGCAAGCTGGCGAACTGCCTTGGTTCTGCAATCGCCTGCCGCAAAAATTCCCTTTGCAGAGGTTTTACAATCCTCTCCCGCCTTGATATAGCCGTAAGCGTCGCACTCCACCAAATCCCCGTAAACCTTGCTTTCGGGGACATGGCCTATTGCGACAAACAGCCCCTGTATGTCAATATATGTCTTTTCGTCAGTAACCGTGCTTGCAATTTCAATTCCGCTGAGTCTTTTGTCAAACGCCGCACTGACAACAACTGCATTTGTTATAAATTTTATGTTTTCCTTTTCCCTCGCCCTTGTAACAAGGCTCGGTTCAGCCCTGAAAGCGTCTCTGCGGTGAATAATATAAACCGTTTTACAATATGCCGAAAGGAACAATGCGTCTGAAAAAGCCGTGCTTCCTCCGCCTACAACCGCCACGTCCATTCCTCTGAAAAAAGCTCCGTCGCACACGGCGCAGTAGGAAAGCCCCCTGCCCACAAGCTTGTCCTCGTTCTCTATTCCAAGCTTTCTGTGCTTTACTCCGCTTGCGATGATAACCGCTCTCGCCTCATGCTCTCCTGCGTCGGTGACAACCTTTTTTACATCTCCGTCAACGATTTTCAAGACCTCTTCAAGCTTAAATTCCGCTCCGAAGCCTACCGCCTGGTCGAAAAGCCTTTGCGAAAAATCCATTCCGCTTATATCGGGAATACCCGGGTAATTTTCCACCTTAGGCGAAGCCGTAATCTGACCGCCTATATTTTCCGATTCAAGAATGAGTACGGACTTTTCGGCTCTTGCGGCGTAAAGTGCGGCAGTAAGCCCCGCACATCCTCCGCCGATTATAATTATATCGTACATAAAATGTTTCCTCTGAAACTTTAAAGCCTTAAGCATTGGAGGAGTATACGAACCCGCTCCAATGCGGTATATTTTTCGCCTTTCTTGTAGATTTTTTTCGGAATACGACAGTATGCCTGCAAAAAATTCGACGGCGAAATCCGTAAAAATATTCTCGCCTTGGAGTGCGAAGCAG
>JBJESI010000262.1:0-4363 GCA_051882715.1 Oscillospiraceae bacterium | reverse complement strand
CACCGCTTTCCTTGACTGCGAGGCTTTCTCGCAGTCTGCTCTGCTTGTCGAAAAAACTTTTTCGACAAGCAGATGCGGCAGAGTAAATCTGCCGCACAAAAGTCTATTTAAATTATGCTTAGCGGAAATCCAAACAATACCCTTTTATTGATTTACAGCTGCCGCCTGCACCGCAACGGTATACTCACCCGTTGCCCATGCCACTCCTCCTGCGGACGGCACATAAATGTTAACAGGCACATACTGCGTTCCTGCGCTGAGCGTTGCGGAGCTTAAATCGACTTCCGCAACAATATCGCTCACGGTAAGCTTTGAAATTGTTTCCGAAGTACCTATAATCTTAACATTTTTAACCTCTTGAGTTATAAGCGAAACATCATAATCGGGCGAAGCGCCCTTAACCTTTACGGAGGTTATGTTAAAGGTCGCAGAGGTGAAGCCTTCGGAATTGAATTTATAGGTAACATAGCTTACTCCGTCAACGCTCTTTACTCCCGACGGAAATTCCACAGGCATGGTGTATTCCGAGCCTATTCCCATAGTTCTGAAATCAATATACGTGGTAGTAAGCTCCTCAAGCTTAGATATAATTTCTTCAGTTCCCGCAACCTCAATTTCATTTACCGACTGGGTATATTTAAGAGCCGAGGTATCGAATCCTGTCGGAACATTGCGGAACGCAGGCTTAACAGGAACCGTTTTTTTCAAATAAACCGGTATGCTTACATTAGCCTCCGTTGCAGACAGCGTAAGTCCGCTTGCGTCAATTTCGTTATTATCCTTATCATACAAAACTATCGGCGCTACAACCGATGTAGTTGCGCTGAGCTCCTTCGTTGTTTGTGCAACGGCAACACAGCGGTCGATTTTCTCAATAACGGTCTCCGTTCCCTTTATGGTAACCGTTTTTACCGCGCTTTCGGGCTTGTCCAGAATATAGCCCTCGGCAACGGAAATATTCTTTGCTTCAGCTGTTACATCAAATGTTTTTTCATTGATTTTATCAAGCTTAATCGAAATCTTTTTCGGATAAAAATTCTTGATATTATAATTTATCGCCGTATTTTTCTTTGTAAGCGTAACCTCCACCTCATAAGTGCCCTCGGAGGTTATGTCACCGATAACGGCTTCCGCCGTAAAATCTGAAGCGGTAAGGTTTCCGATTTCGTAACGAAGTCCCTCGATTTCGGCGGTTACAGTTTCGCTGCTGACATCGGAAATATTAAGTCCCAGTCCCTTCAGATAAGAAGTTTCCGAGTCCAGCGAAATCGGAATACCGGTAATCCTCGTTGTAGTTTCGGCATTGGTAGTCATCGAAACGAAAAGCCATGCAAAAACCGCAATCAGCACCGATACCGCACGAAGTCCGAGATCCTCAATATATTTATTCTTTTTATTTTCACGATTTCTTAACTTCATTTTAATCCCTGCTCATTCGTAGTTTCTTCGGAGCTTTTTTTCTTTTTGAAAAAATCGAAAAGGTTTTTGCTTTCCTCATCCGACTCGGAAGGAAGAATTTTTTGCTCTAAGAGATTTCTCAGCGTGTTGCTGTCAAGTCCTCGGATAAGCTTGCCGTTTTCCGCAAGGGAAACAGTTCCCGTTTCCTCGGAAACAACTACGACAAGGCAGTCCGAAATCTCGGTAACGCCTATTGCCGCACGGTGTCTTGAACCGAGCTTCTTGTCCACAAACTGCTCCTTTTGCGGCTTAGGCAAAAAGCAGGACGCAGCCTTGATTTTTCCGTCTCTTATAATTACCGCTCCGTCGTGGAGAGTTGTGTTCGGATAAAATATATTTTCGAGAAGCTCGGTGCTCGTTACGGAATCAAGCTGGGTTCCCGTATCAATCTGTTCGCCCAGCTTCGTCTGCTTTTCAATAACAATCAAAGCGCCTGTTTTTGTGGAGCTAAGACTTGCGGCGGCATTCACCACGGCGTCAATACAGTGCTTCCATACGGGAACATTTGAGCTAAGCTCCGACTTTGACTGAAGACCGGAAATGAAATTCACCTTACTGTGTCCCATTTTTTCCAAAACACGGCGAAGCTCCGGCTGAAACATTACGATTACCGCAAGAATTCCCCACTCAAAGAAAATCTTAAAGAAAAACGACATCGTTTTGAGTCCGATAAGCTCAACAACAAAGTAAGCGCCGAGCAAAATTAAAATTCCCTTGATAAGCTGCTCCGCTCTTGTTTCTTTTACAAACTTTATGAGCTTATACACAAGATATGAAAGTATAAGTATATCCAGCAAATCTATGATTATGTTTGAAGTTTTAAGTACGCTGGCAAGCGAATTAAACCACATTGTAATATAACTCATTATTTTTTCTTCCTTATCGCTTTATGCTTTAATTTTAACATATTTCGCGGCAATTACAAGTGGTTTTTTAAGGTTTTTTTAAAAATCCTCCTTCAGACGTTCATTCTTTTTGCTTTGTATTTTTGCGAAATTTGCCCGACTGCGTAAATAAGCCTGTCGGTTTCTCTTACCGTGCTTGAAATCGACGGAGAAAATCTCACCGTTCCGCTTTCGATTGTTCCCAGCTTTGTGTGGGCAAGAAAAGAACAGTGAAGTCCTCCCCGAAGAGCAAAGCCTAAGTCGCTGAGGACAGTGGCAAGGCTTGCCGAATCTATATCAAACAGGTTGAAGGAAACTATCGGAACGCTGTTTTTTGCCGTATAAAGCTTTATTCCGTCAATTCCCTCTATGCCTGCAATAAACCGATTTTTCAGTTTGTTTTCGTGGTTAAATATGTTTTCCGTCCCGATATGGCTGACAAAATCAACGCCTGCGCCGAGACCGATTATTCCCGGCGTATTCGGAGTTCCCGCCTCAAGCCTGTCGGGATAAAATTCAGGCGATTCTATTTCCGAAGAAACGCTGCCTGTTCCGCCCTCTATAAGCGTTGAAAGCGGATATTTGCCGTCGGTCATAAGAACTCCCGTTCCCATAGGGCCGTAAAGCCCCTTATGACCCGCAGTGCAGAGTATGTTTATTCCGTCCTCTTTCATATCTATTCCGATAACTCCGCATGCCTGCGCTCCGTCCGCAATAAAACAGATGTTATTTTCCGCACAGAGCTTCGCAAGCTTTCTGTAAGGCAAAATCTGACCTGTCACATTGCTTGCAAGCGTTACTGCAATCGCTCTGGTTTTAGGCGTTATTTTTTTGCGGAAGCTTTCAAGCGTCTGCTCGTCGTCTTCATAAACATTGGCAATGGAATACGTGCATATACCCCTCTTATAAAGCGAATGAATCGGCCGTATAACAGAGTTGTGCTCCAAATCGGAGGTTATTATATGCCCGCCGTTTTGTCCCATCACTCCCTTAACAGCAAGATTGAGCGCATAGGTGCAGTTCATCGTGAAAGCGCAGTTTTCCACCGGAACATTATACATTTGTGAAAGCTTTTCACGTACCTTAAACACCTCCATACCGCTCGCCTCGGAGATTTTGTGGCCGCTCCGTCCGGGATTCCCCCCGTATTTTGTCAATGCGACCTGCATAGCCCTTATCACTCCGTCGGGCTTAGGATATGTCGTTGCGGAGTTATCAAAATAAATCATCTTACCCACCCTTTACTGACTTGCAGAATACACCGTTTTTTGCAAGAATTTTGCATAAAAGCTCGGGGCTTTGCGTTACCCGCAATCCGCTTGTACAGCCGCCCCTGCTGCCTTTATTTATTTTTTCCGTTGTGACCTTGAATTTGTTTTTGGATAGTATTCTTTGTGCCTTGATAGTATCGGTGGACGATTCAAATTCTATTAACCACGTTTTCATTCTATCAACCGTTCTGAAATATTTTGCAAGGCTTTTTGCGCCACGTACCATATACTATGCACGACGGCGCTTTTTTGTTTTAGGATAATTTTTGCAAAAAAGCAGATACTACATAAAAAAATCGGCGGTGAATTATGAAAATAAAGAGCTTTGATAAAACGGAATTTTCGTACAAATCCATAAAATATGCGATGAAAAATCTGAAATGCTTGAGGAAAAATTTTATAAAGTACTACAAGAATACAGCCCCTAACGACCTTGAAAGCTTTGCTGTCATTTCGGATTCTTATCCTGCGATTATGAGGAAAACAACCGAGCTCCTCGGCGGCGAAAGAAGTATCTCTCTTTTATTCCGCCGTGAAACCTCGATGCCGGTTTTTGCGTGGGAGATTTTTCAAAAGTCTGTTGAGAAAAAAGAAATCAGCGATGAAATTGCGGCAGACGCCGTAAACAGTCTTTCAATAGGCAGAACCGTCACGAACGACGAGGCCGAATATATAAAGTGGGCTTATCTTTACTGCGTTATCTGCAAAATTTATTCCTCCGTTATGAAAAAAGAGGATTTTTCCCTGCTT
>JBJESI010000261.1:0-4371 GCA_051882715.1 Oscillospiraceae bacterium | reverse complement strand
AGCGTATTTATAAGTGTCGAATTTTTTAAGCCCGGGGATAAAAAGCTCCCACACTCCCGAATCGGGAATTCGGCTCATATAATTTGCGTCTGCGTCCCAGCCGTTGAAGTCGCCTACGACGGAAACGCTTCTTGCTCTAGGCGCCCAGACCCTGAACATTACGCCCTGCTTTCCTCCCGACCTGGCAAAATGCGAGCCGAAAAATTCGTAGGCATTATGAAAATCGCCATTGTGAAAATGGTTGATACATTGTTGTGTTTTATTAGCTGCCATAAACATCCCTCTTTCTACTTAATATTATAGCAAACCATAATAAGTATTGCAATATTTTTCGGTCTTTTTTTATTGCTTTTTTGGTTATTTTGTATAAATTCACAACTTTCGCATATAAAAAATGGTTAAATTGCGTAAATAAATTACTTTTTATGGAATTTGTTTGTTCATATCTCGGGAAAGCAGTCTATGCACCGAAGCGGCAGGCTATATTTCGGCGTCTGTCAGGAGCAAATTTACCGCTGAATTTACCACAAGTCCGCGCACAGAAAAAGCGGGCTTTTTTAATTCTCACACAAAGCAATAACCGCAACGGTTATATCGTCCTCGCTTTCCTCCGCCGCCTTTGCAAAATCGCAAATAAGCCGAGCCAAAGCCTCGGGGTCCGTTTCCTCAGTCTTTTGAAGCAGAGGAACTATCCAATCGGTTTTCGACTGAACCGCGCCGTCTGAAACCATAACAATAAAGTCGCCCTTTTTCAGAGCCGCTTCACGCACCGACGCCGAGACGCTGTCCAGCATACCGATAGGCAGACTCGCTCCGTCGATTTTTATTACCGTCCCCCCTCTTTTAAGATAGCTTGCTACGGCTCCCGCCTTAACAAATTCCGCTCTTGCCGCAAAAAGGTCTATTTTAAGTATATCGAGGGTGGCGAAGCTTTCGTCCGCAGACTTAACAAAAAGCCCTGCGTTGGCTATTTTCAGCGCAGTCTGCGCTTCTATTCCCGATTGCAAAAGGTTGGTCACAAGCTTGCAGGCAAGCCCCGAATCCACAAAGGCACGCTCGCCGCTTCCCATTCCGTCGGAAAGGCAGACATAGACATTGCCCCTGCCGTCCTCAAAGCTTTTGCACACGTCCCCCGAAACGCTCTGCCTTGATTTGGCGTCGGTCTTTACTATCGCCCTAAGCCTTGCCGTCTGACTTGCAAGCAGCCTTATCTGCCCCTTTACCCTGTAAATTTTCGGTACGGAAAATTTTACGTCAAGGCGTTTTTCAAACTCCGCCTGAAGCTCCGTAACCGACAGTGCGGCAGGCTCGGTTTTTCCGTAGGCTTCAATGCGAATTGCCCCGCTCGGATTTACGCTGACCGTGGCCTTGGCAAACCTCATGCCGGCTCTGCCGAGAAGTTCCTCAATCTCCTTGCTCTTTTCCGGGTTGCTGTAGGAGGAGCTTGCCACCTCTTCGCCGAGCTGCTTCAGCATAAGCTGAGTCGATTCAAGCTGTCCCGCCAAAACGCTCCGCATATCGGCAAAGCGTCTTGAGGCTCTCGTTTCGCTCTTGTAAATCTCATGGAAGCGGTTCATGCGGCTTGTGACTTCTGAACATTTTATGCAGTTTTCTTTTAAATATGACGGCAAATCCGAAACCGTAAGATTTATTCCCTTTCTGAATTCGTAAGCGGTACTGCTCATCGCCTTGGCGGTATCGTCAAATCGCTCCTGCCAGCATCGCATATTGCCCTTGCATTTTTTGCACACCTCGTCTGTTACCCTGTCGCTTATCCAGCAAAGGTCCTTGGGCGCTTCCCTTTCAAGCATCGCCGAAGCGGATTCGATGGAGCTTTTTATGCTGTCCATAGCACCCGACGCCATAAGAAGCCTCCCCGAAGCAAGACTGCTGGGCAGCTCCGAGGAATGTTCCATTATATCTGCGGCGTCGGAATAAACGTTTCTGCTCTTTGCAAAGGAAAACGCCGCCATCGCAAGGGATATGTCAAGCACACAGCCGAAGGTGTTTATATCCGCTCCCAGCAAAAGCATCGCAAGCAGCGACGCAAGCAATGCGGACAGGCACTGCGCCGCTCTTCCTAAAGGCGCACACAAGGGGCAAAGCAGTGCCGCCGCTCCGAGAGGTAGCGCGCAATATGAAAGCTCAGGTGAAAACAGGCACGCACCTATTACCGCAAGAGTCGCCGCCGCCGTGCAAAGGGACGGCTTTTTCCTGCCGGAAAAGCAAATCACAAAATATGCGCCGAAGGCTATTCCGAAATTAAAAAGCCAAAGCGAATAAGAGCAGAGCGCCGTGACAGTAAGCGCAAAGCCGCAGGAAAGCACAGCCTTGTCCTCCGATGAAAGCAAAGAAAAGTCAGGACGTGCTTTTGCAATATTTTTTAACTTATGGGCAAGGAAAACCGCCGCACCCGAAAATACCGAGTCGAGCACCACAAGCAAAAATCCTATGGACGGAGTGTGGAGTAAATCGCTCGTGAGCAAATCCAAGCCGAAAACAAGCGCAGATATTTCCGCAATTTTAAGCCTTAGCCCCGAGCGAAGCCCGAAGACGGAAAGCGCCGCTTCAAGAAGCATTGAAGCAAGCATTGCCGCCATATACGGAAGCATCTGCCACACACGCCCGAAGGCAAGCGCGCCCACAGCCGCACCCACAAACGCCGCCGCCCGTCCGCCCGGGGAAAAGCACGACGAAAAAGCAAGGGAAAAGGGCGAGAAGCACCCCAAAAGCTCTCCGTTTGCAAAAACCGCTCCGCCCAGCATAGCAAGCAAAAGCTCAGTCACTGTCGTTTCTTTTTTTGCCGCATTTTTACGGGCTTTTCCCGATGAATCCGTCAAAGTATTCTGCATTTTACCACGTCCTGTTCAAATTTTGGCTTATCCTGTACGAACGAAACCGTCCGAGATATTAACGTTTGTTCCATTATATACCATATATTGTGTGATAAATGTCGAACAAAGCACAAAAAAGCCATCTTAATTTGCGGTTTTTTGACGTGTAAAAAATACAAAAAATAACGCCCGACACGGACAGCTCCGTTTCGGACGCGTTAACGCAATATTTTTTTAAGCCGATTAGCCTGCTGCGTTCAATTTTCTGTCGAAAGACGATTTCTTTCTTGCTGCTGTATTCTTCTTGAGAATACCCTTTGTAACAGCCTGGTCAATCTTCTTCATTGCAGCCATAACAACTTCATTTTTATCAGCAGCGTTGGTGCTGATAGCTAAATCTGCTTTCTTGATTAAGGTTTTCATCTCTGACTTAAAAGCTTTATTTTTAGCAGTCTGAATTTTTGTAAGCTCTACTCTCTTTTTAGCGGACTTGATGTTAGCCATCGTGCCACCTCCTTCTGATACAAATAATGTATATTTTCATAATGCAACACAAATTATAATATCACATCAAAAATAAAAATGCAAGCATTTTTTGAAATTTTTTTGGAGGTATTATGGGATTTCGTACTGATTTGGCGATTGAAAGCACTCAAAGCCCCGATGTCCGGGGCGTTTCGGGGGTAAAATCGGAGGAATACACGATTGATAATGTAAAAATCACAAAGACCGTTATCGACTCTGCGGAGGCGGAGCAAAAATCGGGAAAGCCCATGGGCGACTACATCACCGTGGAGGTGGAGTCCTTTATCCGCCCCACGGAAAAATCGGAAAGCGAAACCTTTGCGTTAAGTCAGGTACTGCAAAAGCTTATCCCCGACGGAGAGGTACTGGTGGTGGGGCTGGGGAATTCGGCAATCACCCCCGACGGAATAGGTCCGAAAACGCTGGAGCATATTTTCGCCACAAGGCATATCAATACCGAAGGCGTTCAAATTGAGGGGCTTGAAAGCCTCAGAAGCGTAGGCGCTATCGCAACGGGCGTTCTCGGGCAGACGGGAATGGAATCGGCTCAAATCGTAAAGAGCGTTTGCGGCGAAATAAAGCCTGCGGCGGTAATCGCCATAGACGCCCTTGCCTGCTCCGATATTTCAAGGCTCGCCTCCACCGTGCAGATAACAAACACGGGAATCTCCCCCGGCTCAGGCGTGCAAAACAGCCGTAAGGAGCTGTCCGAGGGGAGTCTCGGAGTTCCCGTCATTGCAATAGGCGTGCCCACCGTAGTGGATATGTCCACAATAGCAGAAAGCATAAGCAAGGTTTCTGACAGCAGGTACTCGTCCATGATGGTAACCCCCAGAGAAATCGACACGGTTGTTTCACGCTCGGCAAAAATGCTTTCCCTTGCGGTGAACAAGGCGCTTAATCCGTCGCTTTCTTTTGAAGATATAGAATGTTTAACCTGCTGATTGCATATACTTTTTAATTGAAGAAGCTCGGCTTCGCAAGTTTATTGTGTGTGGTGACGGCTATGGCG
>JBJESI010000260.1:0-4452 GCA_051882715.1 Oscillospiraceae bacterium | reverse complement strand
TACAATCATCTACAAGACGGTAGGCAACGGAACCGAGGCAATGAGCCGTATGGCAAGCGGCGAAAAAATCGACCTTCTCGTGGGGCTGGGAAACGGCTACGACACATCAAAGAGCGGCGACGCTCCCCTGCTTATCGGCGGCGGAGTAGGCGTTCCTCCCATGTATGCGCTGTGCAAGCAGCTCATCAGGGAGGGCAAGCTGCCCACGGTAATATTAGGCTTCAACACAAAATCCGAGGTATTTTACGAAAATGAGTTTGCTATGCTCGGCGCAAAAGTGATTGTTACCACCGTAGACGGAACTCACGGAGTAAAGGGCTTTGTAACCGACGCAATGGCTGACATAATGTATTCGTATTTTTACACCTGCGGGCCGATGCCGATGTTTCTTGCCATAGAAAAAACGGCAAAAACAAGCGGGCAGTACAGCTTTGAGGAGAGAATGGGATGCGGCTTCGGCGCTTGTATGGGCTGTTCCTGCAAAACAAAGTACAAAAACAAAAGGATTTGCAAGGACGGGCCTGTTCTTGAAAGGGAGGAAATCATATGGTAGATACAAAAACAACCCTTTGCGGAATTACCCTTGACAATCCCGTAATACCCGCAAGCGGTACCTTCGGCTTCGGATACGAATTTGCAGAGCTTTACGATATAAACTGCCTCGGAACATTCTCGTTTAAGGGAACGACAAAAGAACCCCGTTTCGGAAATCCCACACCGAGAATTGCCGAATGTGAGGCAGGCATGATAAACGCCGTAGGTCTGCAAAATCCCGGCGTTGAAAGAGTTATAAGCGACGAGCTCCCCAAGCTTTTTTCCTGCTTCGATAAAAAGGTAATGGCAAATGTAAGCGGATTTTCCGTTGATGATTACGCATACACCTGCGAAAAGCTCAGTGCCGTTGACCAAATCGGCTGGTTTGAGGTCAATGTAAGCTGTCCCAATGTTCACGGCGGCGGAATGAGCTTCGGCACATCTCCGGAAGCGGCGGCAGAGGTAACAAGAGCCGTAAAAAGGGTTACGGATAAGCCCGTTATAATAAAGCTTTCGCCCAATGTAACCGACATTGTTTCCATTGCAAAGGCATGCGAGGATGCAGGTGCAGACGGAATAAGCCTTATTAACACACTTCTCGGTATGAGAATTGATTTACGCACAAAAAAGCCCGTTATTGCAAACAAAATGGGCGGTTTTTCGGGAAAGGCAATCTTCCCTGTTGCGCTTAGAATGGTGTATCAGGTGTATGAAGCTGTAAACATTCCTATCGTGGGAATGGGCGGAGTTTCAGACGCAGACGGAGTTATTGAAATGATGCTGGCAGGAGCGTCAGCCGTAGAGATCGGTGCGGCAAACCTCATCGACCCGTTTGTCTGCCGTGATATAATAAACGATTTGCCCCGTGCAATGGAAAAATATAAAATTTCAAGCTTAAAGGATATTATAGGAGGCGCTCACTAATGGGAAAAGATGTAATTATTGCGTGTGATTTCAGCAGCAAGGCAGAGGTAATGAATTTTCTTGACAGGTTCACCGAGGAAAAGCCCTTTGTAAAAATCGGGATGGAGCTTTTTTACGCAGAAGGTCCTCAAATCGTGCGTGAAATCAAGGAAAGAGGCCACAAAATTTTTCTCGACTTAAAGCTTCACGACATTCCCAACACGGTAAAAAAGGCTATGTCGGTTTTGTCGGGGCTGGATGTTGATGTTTGCAACCTCCACGCAGGCGGAACAGTCGCTATGATGGAAGCGGCTCTGGAGGGGCTTACCCGTCCCGACGGAACAAGACCCTTGCTTATTGCGGTAACACAGCTTACCTCCACAAGCGAGGAGAGAATGAAAAGCGATTTGCTTATAGACGCTCCCATTGACGAGGTAATTATGCACTACGCAAAAAACGCAAAAAAAGCAGGACTTGACGGAGTTGTTTGTTCCCCTCTTGAGGCGGGAAAGGTTCACGAGGTCTGCGGAAAAGAATTTCTCACAGTTACACCGGGAGTACGCTTTGCCGATGACAGCGTAAACGACCAGGTGCGTGTTACAACGCCTGCAAGAGCAAAGGAAATCGGCTCGGACTACATTGTAGTGGGACGTTCAATCACAGCCGCAGCCGATCCCGTATCGGCTTACAGAAGATGCCTCAAAGAATTTGTAGACTGAATATCGAAAGGAATTTACGGAAATGGAAAGCTATAAAAAAGAGTTTATTGAATTTTTGCAAAGCGCAGGTGTTTTGAAGTTCGGCGATTTTACTGCAAAAAGCGGCAGAAAAATCCCTTATTTTATAAACGCGGGAGATATTAAAACAGGCGAGCAGATTGCAAAGCTCGGCGAATTTTACGCAAAAAGCTATTTAGAAAAGGTGGGCAACAAAAGAACAGTGCTTTACGGTCCGGCATATAAGGGTATTCCTATCGCCGTTTCGGCGGCCGTTGCACTTGCAAAGAACGGACTCGATGTGCCCTTCTTCTTCAATCGCAAGGAAGAAAAGGATCACGGCGAGGGCGGAGTTTTCGTCGGCTATGTTCCCAAGGAGAACGAGGAAATCGTTATTGTTGAGGATGTTATCACGGCAGGAACCGCCATCAGGGAAAGCATGGCTAATCTCTCCAAGCTTTGCGGCACAAAAATTGCCGCAGTTTTCGTAATGGTCGACAGAAAGGAAAAAGGCAAAACCGAGCTTTCCGCAATGAAAGAGCTTGAACAGGAATACGGCTTCCCCGTTTATTCGGTTGTCGATGTTTACGACATCATTGAGTTTCTCGAACAGGATCCTGCAAATAAAGAAAATGTTGACCGCATAAAGAAGTATTTAGAGGTCAACGGCGCAAAGGAATAACCAAGCCGCAAGATGTCCCCCGCCTCTAAGGCGGCGGGTTCCATTTCAGTTTTTCGGCGGGGGTTATAATCTCCCGCCGAAAAGCTGAGGAGCAAAGCTCCTTGCGGCGGTTGCAGTCGTCGCAGCCTGATTAAGCAAGCTTATCAGGCTTTGCTCCGATTTAAATTTTTCCGAAAAGGAGTTAATAATGAGAAGCCTTATAGACATTCTCGACCTTTCGGTTGAGGAAATTGACGAGCTTATCAATGTCGCCAACGATATTATCGCAAATCCGCAGAAATACTCCTCCAAATGTTCAGGCAAAAAGCTTGCTACGCTTTTTTACGAGCCGTCTACGAGGACAAGGCTCAGCTTTGAAGCGGCAATGTACGAGCTTGGCGGAAATGTTCTCGGATTTTCCGAAGCTCAAAGCAGCTCCGCTTCAAAAGGAGAAAGCATTGCGGATACCATCAGAGTCGTAAGCGGCTATGCGGACATCATCGCAATGCGCCACCCCAAGGAGGGAGCGCCGATGGTTGCTTCGCTTCACTCGCCGGTACCTGTCATCAACGCAGGCGACGGAGGGCACAACCACCCCACCCAGACGCTGACGGATTTGCTCACAATCGCCCGTGAAAAGGGCGGGTTTGAAAATCTTACCGTAGGATTTTGCGGAGATTTGAAATTCGGAAGAACCGTACATTCTCTGATTTCCGCTCTTTCAAGATATAAAAACAACAAATTTGTACTTATTTCCCCCGAGGAGCTGACTATTCCCGGATACATCGAGCAGGAGGTCCTTATAAAAAAGGGCATTGAATACAGGCGAACAACCGACTTGGAAGCGGCAATGCCCGAGCTTGACATTCTCTATATGACAAGAGTACAGCGGGAGCGTTTCTTCAACGAGGAGGATTATATGCGCCTCAAGGACAGCTATATCCTTACTCCGGAAAAGCTCGAAAACGCTAAAGACAGTCTTTCGATAATGCACCCCCTGCCCCGTGTAAACGAGATTTCCGCTGAAATAGACAGCGACAGCAGAGCTTGCTATTTCAGGCAGGCTCTTAACGGAAAATACATCAGAATGGCTCTTATCCTGAAGCTTCTGGAGGTGCTGTAATGAATATAGATTCAATCAAAAACGGTATCGTTATCGACCACATTCAGGCGGGAAAGGGTATGGAAATCTATCGTTTCCTTAATCTTGAACGGCTTGACTGCTCGGTTGCGATTATTAAAAATGTCGTAAGCCGAAAGTCGGGAAAAAAGGATATAATCAAGATTGATTCAAAGGTAGATTTTGATTTGAACGCTCTGGGCTATATCGACCCGAACGCAACAATCAATATAATCGAAAACGGTCAGCGTATTAAAAAATTCAAGCCCGAGCTTCCCGAGCAGATTGTAAATATTATCAAATGCAAAAACCCACGATGTATCACAACCACCGAGCAGGGACTTCCGCATATTTTCAAGCTTACCGACAGCAGCACGAGGACATATCGCTGCCTGTACTGTGAAGCAAAGGCAAAATAAAGTGTATTTTAAATTTTGAGTAAAGCTTTAGGGGCAGCCCTTTCTCGCAGGGCATGCCCCTCTTTTAAAACAGTCCGCCGGACTGTTTTAAAATTCACC
>JBJESI010000259.1:0-4466 GCA_051882715.1 Oscillospiraceae bacterium | reverse complement strand
AAAATCAGATTGAAAAGACCTTCGGAAGCGTTACTTATCTTGACAGAGAGGACAGGCCCGAAAACGAGTATGCTTTTGTTACCCCCGTGCTTACCGACGGCGAAATCGACAAAAAGCTTTCCGCCCTTGACGCCGATATTATTTCGACGGTGAGAGTGCTTGATTATTGATGAGAAATATTTGACACAGACCTGATTATATAGTATAATTAGGCGTAACTATTAAAGCAGTATTGATGCGGATTTTTGAAAAAATTTTGGAGGCTATCTATGAAAGGTATTATTCTTGCCGGCGGCGCCGGAACAAGGCTTTATCCGTCGACCATTGCTTGCTCAAAACAAATTTTAACAGTTTATGACAAACCGATGATTTATTATCCGATGTCAACCCTTATGCTTGCGGGAATAAACGAAATTCTTATTATTTCAACTCCCAGAGATATAAAGGTTTTTGAAGAGCTTTTCGGCGACGGAAGCCATCTCGGACTTAAGATTTCCTATAAGGTTCAGGAAAGCCCCAGAGGACTTGCAGAGGCGTTCATTCTCGGTGAGGAGTTCATCGGCGACGATAACGTTTGCCTCGTTTTGGGCGACAATATTTTCTACGGCTACGGCTTCTCTGAACGCTTAAAGGCCGCCGCTTCACGCAAGAGCGGAGCCACAATTTTCGGCTACCATGTAAGCAACCCCACCGATTTCGGCGTTGTTGAATTCGACGATGACGGAACGGTTCTTTCAATCGAGGAAAAGCCCAAACAGCCCAAGTCGAATTACGCAGTTCCGGGACTTTATTTTTACGACAACCGTGTTGTTGAAATTGCAAAGAACGTAAAGCCCTCGGCGAGAGGCGAGCTTGAAATCACCGCCGTTAACAACGCTTATCTTGAAAGCGGCGAGCTGAAGGTTGAGCTTTTCGGCAGAGGAATGGCGTGGCTTGATACCGGTACTCACAGGGCGATGCTTGCAGCCGCAAACTTCGTCGAGGCTGTTCAGACAAGACAGGGACTTTATATCTCCTGCCTTGAAGAAATCGCTTACAGAAACGGATTTATCAATAAGGAACAGCTTTTGGCTCAGGCGGACCGCCTTAAAACAACGGAATACGGTCAGTATCTTTATCATATTGCCGAAACCGTTAAGAAATAGGAGTTAAGATGAACATTATCATAACAGGCTCCAAGGGACAGCTCGGAAATCAGCTTTGCTCAATAATTAAAAACGGCAGCTCTCAGCTTGGAGAAATACCGTCCGAATATAAAAACTGCACCGTTACCGCAGTTGATGTAGACGAACTTGATATTACGGACAGTGCCGCAGTAAATGAATTTATCGGCAGGGTAAAGCCCGACATAGTTATAAACTGCGCCGCCATGACGAATGTAAACGGCTGTGAGGAAATGCTCGAAACCGCAATGAAGGTAAACGCAATCGGTCCGAGAAATCTTGCCGCCGCCTGCGAAAAAGCAGGAGCAAAGCTTGTTCATGTGTCCACGGATTATGTTTTCGGCGGAACGGGAAACGTTCCCTACACAGAGTGGGATGTATGCGCTCCTCAGTCCGTTTACGGCAAGTCAAAGCTTCTGGGCGAGAGCTATGTAAAAGAGCAGTGCAAAAAATATTTCATTGTCAGAACGGCGTGGCTTTACGGCGATGTGGGCGGAAATTTCGTAAGAACGATGATTAAGCTCGGCACGGCAAAGGACGAGATCACCGTTGTAAACGACCAGCGGGGAAATCCCACCTATGCGGAGGACCTTGCACACCACATTCTAAAGCTTGCGGTTACCGACGAGTACGGTATTTATCACTGCACGGGAGAGGGCGAATGCTCATGGTACGATTTTGCGGTGGAGATTATGAAGGATTTCGGAATAGACTGCAAGGTTAAGCCCTGTACCACCGAAGAATATCCTACTCCGGCGAAGCGCCCGGAATACTCTTCCTTACGCAATCTGATGCTGGAGTGTACTGTCGGCAATGAAATGCGCGACTGGAAGGAAGCGCTTTTAGCATATTCAAAAATAATTTCAGAAAGTGAGAAATAAAATGAAAACTTATTTGGTAACCGGCGGCGCCGGCTTCATCGGCTCAAACTTTATTATTTATATGCTCGGCAAATACGATGACGTAAAAATCATCAACCTTGACAAGCTTACCTATGCGGGCAATCTTGAAAATCTCAGAAGCGTTGAGAACAATCCCAATTACACCTTTGTTCAGGCGGACATCTGCGACGCTGACGCCGTTGCAAAGCTTTTTGCGGAAAACGACATCGACTATGTTGTAAACTTTGCGGCGGAAAGCCATGTTGACAGAAGCATCTCGGACCCTGAAATCTTTGTAAAAACAAATGTAAGCGGTACCGTAAATCTTCTTAACAACGCAAGAAAGGCTTGGCAGATAGGCGACGATGTTTACAAAGAGGGCGTAAAATTCATGCAGGTTTCAACCGACGAGGTTTACGGCTCTCTGGGCGAAACAGGCTTCTTTATGGAAACAACTCCCCTTGATCCTCACAGCCCCTATTCTTCAAGCAAGGCTTCCGCAGACCTTTTTGTTAAGGCATACGGCGACACCTTTAAGCTCCCGATTAACATTACAAGATGCTCCAATAACTACGGACCTTATCAGTTCCCGGAAAAGCTTATTCCGCTTATGATTAACAATGTGCTCACTCACAAGAGTCTCCCTGTTTACGGCGACGGAATGCAGGTTCGTGACTGGCTCTATGTTGAGGATCACTGCAAGGCGATTGATATGGTTGTAAGAAACGGCAGACTCGGCGAGGTTTACAATGTGGGCGGCCACAACGAGCGTCCCAATATTTTCATCGTCAAGACAATCATTGAATATATCAAGGAAAACGTTGATCCCGAGGTAGGCGAGCATCTTATCAAATATGTTGAGGACAGAAAAGGCCACGACAGAAGATACGGAATTGCTCCCGACAAGATAAAGGAAGACCTCGGCTGGTATCCCGAAACAACCTTTGAGGTCGGAATTAAAAAGACAATCGCATGGTATCTGGAAAACAAAGAGTGGATGGATAACATCGTAAACGGCGAATACCAGAAATACTACGAAAAAATGTACTCAGGCAAATAAAACAGTAAAAATAAAAACCGTAAAACGGAGAAAATAAAATGGCACAATTTAAATTTACCGAAACGGGAATAAAAGGACTTACCGTAATCGAGCCGACGCTTTTCGGAGATGACAGAGGCTATTTTATGGAAACATACAGCAAGCGTCATTTTGCCGAAGCGGGACTTGATATGACCTTTGTTCAGGACAACGAATCAAGGTCCTCAAAGGGCGTTTTAAGAGGACTTCATTTTCAGACACAGCATTCTCAGGGCAAGCTTGTCCGCGTGACTAAGGGCGAGGTTTTTGACGTTGCCGTTGACCTCAGAAAGGGAAGCGAAACCTACGGCAAGTGGTTCGGTGTAAGGCTTTCCGAGGAAAACAAGAAGCAATTTTACATTCCCGAAAATTTTGCACACGGATTTTTGGTTCTTTCCGATGTTGCGGAATTTGTATATAAATGCACGGATTTTTACTATCCCGAATACGACGGCGGAATTATGTGGAACGATCCCGATATCGCCATCGACTGGCCGCTTGACGGAATTGACGAAATAAAGCTTTCCGAGAAGGACAAGAAGCACCCCTCCTTTGCGGAAATATCTAAGGACAGGTAAAAGTGTCAAAGCTTGATTTAATAAAAAAAGGCTTGGCAAGCGTGAAGGAATACGGCATTGCGTCCACCTATTACAGAACAGTAAACAGCAGGCGGCGCCGTGACGAAGCCAGCGCCTACATGCGTGATACGATTTTTTCCGATACGGAGCGTATCCGTCAGCGCGGCTACAGCTTTGAGTCTCCTAAGAAAATCAGCGTGCTTGTTCCCCTTTACAATACGAATAAAAAATTTCTAAAGGAAATGATTGATTCGGTAATCGAGCAGACCTATCCGAACTGGGAGCTTTGCCTTGCGGACGCAAGCGATTCCGAGCACGGCTATGTGGAAAAAACCGTAACCGACTACATGCGTATAGACGAGAGAATAATCTACAAGCGCCTTGACGAAAACAAGGGAATTTCCGCAAACACAAACGCCTGCGCAAAGCTTGCCGGCGGGGATTATATCGCCCTGCTTGACCATGACGATTTGCTGGCGCCGAACGCACTTTTTGAGGTTATGAAGGCCATAAGCGACGGCGCAGATTTTATATATACCGATGAAATGACCTTTGAGTCGGACATTCTGTTTCCGACCTCGATTCATTTCAAGCCCGATTTTGCGCCGGACAATTTAAAGAGCTTAAACTATATCTGCCACCTTTGCGTGTTCTCGAAAGAGCTGTTTTTGCGTGCCGGCGAGTTTGACAGTATGTGCGACGGAAGTCAGGATTACGACATGGCGCTCAGACTTACCGACTGCGCCGAAAAAATTGTTCACATACC
>JBJESI010000258.1:0-4497 GCA_051882715.1 Oscillospiraceae bacterium | reverse complement strand
CACAAACACTATAATCAAAATCAAGACAAGCCACGTAAGACAGCTTGTTCTGTTGGCAGGAGCTCCGCAATTAGGGCAGTTTTTCGCCTTTTTGGATATTTCATAACCGCATTCTTTGCATTTAGTAAGAGCCATTTTCTCACCTCAAATTCAATCTACCACAAATTAGATTATAATTCAACCTCTTTTTTGAAAATTCGTTCAAAACTATTTACTTTTATCAAAAAGGTAAAGGAGGAAATTATGAATATGGAAAACAACAATGAAAAAAAGTGGTATCAAAAAAACTCTCCGTTAACAATCGCACTAATGATATTCGGGCTTGCGTTCCTTGCGTTTGCCGTTTATCTTGTTTTCCTTAGCGGCATATTTTTCAAAGCACAAAAAAGCAATCAGGATTCTTTGCCAGTAAATCAGTCTGTAGTATCAACACAGCCTGAAGCTGCCATAAGATTACACTCGAACAATACAATAATGTAGAGCCGGGGATGACCGAAGATGAAATGTTCAACATTTTAGGGTACAAGGGCGAAATTCTCTCCGAAGTACAGAACGAGGTTACTAAAACCGTTATGTACCAGTACTACGGTATCGGCTCTTTTGGGGCAAACGCAAACTTTACCGTACAAGACGGCAAGGTAGTGTCAAAAGCTCAATTCGGATTGCAATAAAATTTTATCCATTATTTCGTCAGACCTCGCATGATGTATATGGGTTGAGATATTCTCTGTAATTGTAATCTTTGCGGCTATATAAGCGTTATACCGCCTATTTCAGTCTTCCCTTTTTGAAAATATTGACGGAGCTTTTTTTGACTGCTCCGCAATTTTTTTTGCTTTTTTCTTTAAATACAGGTTTATCAGAGCAATAATTAAAACAATCGCAGTTACGGATATTGACGGAAGATTACGGGAATCAAAAAGCGCATATGTATTATTTGACGTAAATTCAATGCTCATATACATGCTGCGCGCAACTATCACCATAACCGCTCCCGCACACGAAAGCACGGTCGATATAACGCTTTTATCGAGAATAGCAAGCACAGAGCCTAAACCGAACCCCGCAAGAGCCGCCGCCACAAGAATTATGCCAACAGCGAGCGCACCTTCCGCTCCCTCGGTATAATGAATATTTATCAGCGCAAAGCCAACCATAATATTAAAATAAAGTCCCCACACTGCGCTTACAAAAGCAAGTCCTATTTTTAAAATAAATTTAAATTTTTCCATATTCGCCTCCGTTAATTGTAACACTATAATAACATACAATAAAAGTCCGTGCAAGATTTACATCTCTTTTTTATTTGGGAAAATCCAAAAAATTTGCCCTTTGCTTTTTCCTTTGATATTTGTTTTGTATCTTCAAATAGTAAGCATAAGAGGAGGTATTAAAATGAAAAAATTTGTTTATTTGCTGACTTGCGCGGCTTCGCTTATTTGCGTTTTCGTGTTTTCGGCAATTATATATTATGACTTCACGCTCCCAGACAGCTACTATGTTCAAAGCGGGGAAAAATTATCCTTTAATTCGCAAGCCGATATTGTCTCTTTTGAAAGCGGCGAAGCAAGCTTTGTTTCTAAAAGCGTAGGCTCTTCAAAGCAAACCTGCCTTACGCTTTTCGGAAAAATTCCTATAAAAAACGTAAAGGTAACACAGGTAAACGCTCCCCTCCTTGTCCCGGGAGGAACGCCTTTTGGCATCAAGCTTCTCACTCAGGGTGTTGTTGTGGTGGGAATATCCGATGTCAGCAGCGTACAAGGATGCGTATGTCCTGCAAAGGAAGCGGGACTTAAGGTGGGGGACGTTATAATTAGTATAAACAAAAACAGCGCTGTTAATAACGGAGGCGTTGCGAACGCTGTAAAAAAATCCGACGGAAAGCCTTTGGAGTTTACCGTTTTGCGAAACGAAAAGGAGCTTAAGCTTACCGTTACGCCTGTATTTTCAAGCGAAAACAACTGCTATCAGGCAGGCATTTGGGTAAGGGATTCAAGCGCAGGCATCGGAACTGTAACCTATTACGACCCTCAGACAAGCGCTTTCGGAGGTCTCGGGCATCCTGTCTGCGACATTGACACAGGAGAAATTATGCCGCTTATGAGCGGAGAGGTCGTCCCCGTCAAAATAAGCGGTGCGGTTAAAAGCGTGTCCGGCTCTCCAGGAGAGCTTGTAGGCGGCTTTGTATCCGAAAAGTCCGTGGGAAATATCCTCACAAACAACGAAAACGGCGTTTTCGGAACCCTCGACTCTTCCCCGTCGAATTTCGAGGCTATCCCAATGGGCTTCAAGCAGGAAATCGTATGCGGCAAGGCAACGATAATTTCAACGGTGGATGAAAACGGCCCTAAGGAATACGATATCGAAATTACGGAAATCGACCTTGACAGCAAGAACAGCTCTAAAAATATGGTGATAAAAGTAACCGACAAGGAGCTGCTTGAAAAAACAGGAGGGATTGTTCAGGGCATGAGCGGCTCGCCTATCATACAAAACGGAAAGCTTATCGGCGCAGTTACCCATGTGTTTGTAAACGAGCCGACACAGGGATTCGGAATTTTCTGTGAAAATATGTATAATTATTCAAAAAACGTTGAAAATCAAGCCGCTTAGTGTTATAATGTAATATGACAACGAAAATATACGCCTTGTGTAAAAAAAATCTCAAAAAATTTGTAAAAACTACTTGCGCTTTTATACAATACGTGGTAAAATATGGTTGTAATAAATATCTTGGAGGTTAATTTATGTCAAATAATAAAATCAAAATAATTATAGGCGACGACAGTGCGGAGTACGGTATACTCTGTGCAAACAACCTTAAAAACATGGGATTTTTCGTTGTAGTCAGACCTAAGGACGGTCTTGCAATTTTTGACGCTATTAAAAACGAGATGCCGGATGTGGTTCTTATCGACGCAGTTATGCCAAATCTCGACGCAATCGAGCTAATAAAGAAAGTAAACGCTTCCAATATGAAAAAGCCCGCGTTTATTGTTTCCACAGCCTACGATAATCCGTTTATAGAACGAGAAGTTATGAAAAACGGCGCCGCTTACTATATGCTCAGGCCTTTTGATACCAAGATGCTGGGTGAAAGAATACTCGCTTTAAGCGATAATTCCGAGCCTGAACAGCCTGCGCCTTTTAACTGTACAGTTTCTCCCCATGAAGAAGATATTGAGGTAATTGTAACCGAGGTTATTCATCAAATCGGCGTTCCTGCCCACATTAAGGGCTATCATTACCTGAGAACCGCTATAATTCTTTCCATTAACGACAGCGAAATGATTAACTCCGTAACTAAGCTTCTTTATCCTACGGTCGCAAAAATGTATAAAACCACGTCTTCAAGAGTAGAACGTGCAATCCGCCACGCTATTGAAATTGCTTGGGACAGAGGAGATGTGGACACTCTCAATTCTATTTTCGGATATACTGTTGCAACCTGCAAGGGCAAACCCACAAACTCCGAGTTTATCGCTCTTATTGCGGATAAATTAAGACTCCAGTACAAAGCCTTGCTCAAGGCATAGTTTTTCAGCCCGCAAAAATTATCCGACAGATGTTTCTGTCGGATAATTTATTTATTTCGTACAATTCTGCAAACAATATAAATAAGAGAATATATTCTCGTGGGGATATTCAGCATAAAATGAAATCTCAACAACAACGCAGGCAACTCCGGAGTAAACGGTAAGTCAATAATCAGCAGGACTGTAACTATCCCCGCCGTAACATAGCTTATTATCGGCAAAACCGCTCCGGCAATAGTGCTCCTTCTTGTGGAAAGATACCCCTCGATAATACTTAGCTTTATCACCAGAATTGCAGCAATTACGAATACCGATATAACCCCTATAATTCCCATCATCACAAAAGAAAATCCCATTTTATCCCCTCGCGTAAACCAAATTTTCAGATAATTTACACCTCAATCAAATAATATCATACGAAATGGTTATATTCAAGAAAACTTTTTAAAAAAATTGCTTTCGGGTAGTGACAATGCGGTTATAATTTGTTATTATGAACATGGTATCAGACTTTTACTGATTCTTTTGAGAAAAATTCTGACATCTGCAAGGCATGTTAGGCATTAGGGAGCATCGCTCCATATTAAAGGAGAACACTATGAAATCATTTTGTGTTGCCGCCGACAGCGGCTGTGATTTGCCAATCGAGTTTTTTAAGGAAAACGGCGCATATCCCATTCATATGGAATACCTCATCGGTACAGATGTCTTTTTCGACCTGATGACCGAGAGCGATATCAAAGAATTTTATAAAAAAACAGGACTTAAACTATCCATTATATATATAAAAGATTTGTGTAATGAAGTATCTTTTAACGAATTAGGTTCTAGTATTGATACAATATTTAACAATACTGTTTACAATCACGATTTGCTAGTTATACATAAAGTAAATTTAATTGAAATAGATAATGAAATTATAAAGATAAATGGTAAAGTGAAGTATGCTATAAATTCTAAT
>JBJESI010000257.1:0-4529 GCA_051882715.1 Oscillospiraceae bacterium | reverse complement strand
TATTATTGTGACATACTCCCGCCGCCTTACGGCGGGGGACATCTTGCGGTTTAATCATGTTTAATTATATCTGATACGCCCGTGCTTGTCAATGATTTCCTTTGCATTTTAAAAGCCGATAAAGCATGAAATTCTTCACGCCCTATCGGCTATTTAACAACACTTATTCAACCTTTGAAAATACATCCTCGGGATTTATCCATTTGCCGTCGCGCTTTAAGCCGAAATGGATATGGCTTTCCTCGGCGCTTTCGATATCGGCGGTTTTGCCCACCGCTCCGATTACATCGTTTGCCATAACCTCGTCGCCCGCCTTGACGGTAACAGCCTCGGTAAGATTACAGTAGTGTCCCTCAAGCCCGTCGCCGTGGTCGATTACCACGCAAATCCCCCAAAGCGGGTCTTCGAGCACCTCCTTGACCGTTCCCGACGTCATCGAATGAACCTCGGCGTTTTCTGCCGCGGCAATATCTATTCCGTCATGAGTTTTCCACGAGCCCAAGGTTTTGCTTTTTACAAGCTCGCCGTTAGAAAACGGATTGAGGATTTCTCCGTTTACAGGCATAACCATGGGGCGCTTTGACTTAACGGGATTGTTCGCAGGCTCGCTCGCCTCTTGCTGTGTATCCTCGGAGACTTCCTTCTCGGTATCCGTGTCCTTTTTGGGAACATCGCTCTGAGTTTTTGCAACAGGCTCCTGCTCCACCCATTCCCCGATGCTCACATCGGAATCGTCCGCAGAATTTAACAGGTCGTTTGTTCTGCTGTAAGCCATATATCCCGCCACAGCCACCGCCGCGACGCAGCAACCTACTACCGCATAAAAGCCTTTCCCCGTGATGAACCTTGAAAACGCCGAAGCGTTAAATTTTACTTTTTTCATAAAACCGTCCTTTCAGCCTTGTTTTATCTTATTTTTCACGGCTTTTTAACGATTATTCCGCTTTTGAAAAAATAAATTATCAAATATTTGACGCCTGACATATTATGTACTATCAAGTCAAAAACAGGAGGTTGTGTCCTTTGCTGAAATCAGATAAAACGTTTTTGGTTGCGGGCGGAGATTTGCGGCAGGTCTATCTTGCCTCTGCCCTCGCAAAAAAATACAGAGTTTACACTGTCGGGTTTAAAAGCAGTATGGTGTCCGACAAAAACGTCACCCACTTTGAAAGCACCGACAATATCGACGTAAAAGCGGATTACATAGTTCTTCCCGTACCCGCAAGCCCCGACGGCGAAAACATAAGCTGTCCTTTCGGCGAAGAAAAAATCCCGCTTGAAAAAATTTCGGAGCTTTGCAGAGGAAACGCAGTCTGCTTTGCGGGCAAGGCGGGCAGGCGTCTAAAAGAAATCTGCGAAGCCGCGGAAATATCCCTATGCGACTATATGGAGCGTGAAGAGCTCGCCGTGCTCAACGCTGTCCCTACCGCCGAGGGAGCGTTGCAGATTGCTCTTGAGGAGCTTCCGACCACGATTTTCGGTCAGAAAGTCCTCGTTATCGGACTCGGCAGAATCGGAAAGGTGCTTGCCATGTATCTTAAGGCTCTCGGCGCAGATGTGACGGTAGCGGCAAGAAGCTATTCCTCCCTTGCGTGGGCGCAAATTTACGGCTGCAAGCCGCTCCGCATCGCAGAGATGAACGAAGTTATAGGCAAATTCGGGCTTATAATAAACACCGCTCCGTCAATGGTCATAGACAGATCGGCGCTGGGCAGGGTAAGCACGGACGCGCTTATTATCGACCTTGCTTCAAAGCCCGGAGGTGTGGACTTTGAGGCCGCAAGGCGGCTCGGAAGAAAAACAATATGGGCGCTGTCCGTTCCGGGCAAGGTTGCGCCGGTCAGCGCAGGAGAAATTATCGCCTCGACCATTCTCAACATACTGGAAGAAAGGGGTGAAACAAATGCAGGAAAAACCTGAAAAAATCAGAGTCGGATTTGCCGTAAGCGGTTCGTTCTGCACCTTCGCAAAGGCTTTTGAGCAGGCGAAAAGCCTTGTTGCTTCAGGATATGACCTCACGCCGATTATGTCTTTTTCCGCCGCACAAATCGACACAAGATTCGGCAAAGCCTCCGAGCATACGGAATTTCTCGAAAAGCTGTGCGGAAAAAGCGTTATAAAAACCATTGCCGAAGCAGAGCCCGTAGGGCCTAAAAAGATGTTCGATATTCTCGTCGTAGCTCCCTGCACAAGCAACACGCTTGCAAAGCTCGCGCTGGGCATAACCGACACTCCTGTCACAATGGCGGTTAAATCACATATCAGAAATATGCGCCCCGTAGTTATCGCTCCCTCCACAAACGACGCCCTTTCTGCTTCATCCAAGAACATAGGAATTTTGCGTAATTATAAAAATTTTTATTTTGTTCCGATTTATCAGGACGACTGTGAAAACAAGCCGAACTCAATGATACCTGCTTTTGAAATGCTTCCTAAGACGATAGAGCTTGCGCTTTCGGGAAAGCAGATACAGCCGATAATCATGTGCAAATGAAAAGCGGCAGGCCGCAAAAATGCGGTCTGCCGTAGTCTGTTTAATTAAGCTAAAGCTTCAAAAGCTTACATCACAAGGATTCCTTCATCGAATAATCCGATGCTGTTCGCCCAAGCCTCAAGGCCTGTTGTATCAAGAGTATCAATCCAAGCTTCAAGTCCTGCGGCGTTCATTGCAGTTTCCATCTTAGGCTCGTACTCAGCAATAAATGCGTCATAGGCTTCCGACCACTCGTCAAAGTCTTCAATAGCCATTACTCTTTCGTATTCAGCGTAATACTCGATGACAGCGTCTGTGTCAATGGTTGCGAGCCATTCCTCAAAGCCTGTGAAATCAACTGTGGAAATCCAATCAATCAGGTCGTTTATCTTGAGCTCTCTTACGAGCATTGCGGTTGTTATAGGCTCGTCAAGTCCCATTTCCTCGGAAAGATTTGCAAGGAATTCGTCATTGAGAACTTCTTCAAAGCTTACATTTTCAATACCGGTAATATCAATTTCCTCGCCCTGTGCAAGAGCCTCGGCAACATTGATAAAGTTTTCGGACTTGATTACTTCTTCAAGCCCTGCAAGCTTCTCGGTGTCAATCTTAGGAGCTTCAACTCCGACAATAACGCTTCTCATTTCAACAACGTCAACGATGTTGAGCGCTCCGTCTCCGTTCATATCGCCCGCGCTGATTTGCTCATCGGTAAGCTTGCTGTTGCCGACAATATAGCCGCGTACGTTTACAACGTCAAGAATATCTACTTTTCCGTCGGAGTTCAGGTCTCCGCCTGCCGCAAAAGCCGAAAGAGTCATGGAAGCGCCGATTGCCGCTGCAAAAACTGCTGATAATATCTTTTTCATTTTTTACCTCCGTTAAACACAATATGGTAACCTTATTATAACAAAATGAGAACACAAAGTCAACTTTCAGAGCGCTTCTTAACGCTTTCTTAATATATGAGCTTTTTGAGCTTCCACGAGCCGTCCTCGGTACGCACCATAGAGCCTGAAACAGTTATGGGAACGCCATGCTCCTTTGTGGAAAGGGCAACAACCACTCTTGCGGAATCATCGCTGATGTAGTCGCAGGTTATCTGCGTGGAATCCCAGTTTCGGTCATAGTCCAAGGGGACAAAACGGTCGATGTTCATTACAAGCTTCCCGTCCTGCTCCGTGTAAATTGCGCCCATTCCCTGTGCATTCTGAAGTATTTTATCCGCCTCGTCCTTTACAAGCGTTGAGTTAACAAGCTCTTCTATGGACGCAAGGCTTGTAAATTCCGAATCGGTGACGGGATAAGCATTGCCCTGATGCTCTGCGCCGTAAACATCGGGCGCTTCATGGGAAAGACCGTATTCATAAAACATCATTATTATTTCATAATTGTTATTTATAAGCGTCTGCGCGTTTTCCATAACCTCCTGCTGAACGGTTATATCGGCGTCGTAACGGCTTTCATCACGGGTGAAAACTCCGCTTGAATAGGCTATCAGAAACGCCAGTGCGGCTCCCAGTGCAAGAAGCACCGTCAGCACGGTGGCAACAAGCGCTCCTGCGGATTTTTTCTGCTCCGAGCCGTCGTCATCGCTTTCCTGAATTTCCTCGGCTTCATCTCCCGAGCCCAAGTCCTCGTCGGAAACCTCGTCAACATATATTATGTCTTCCTGCATATCGCTGTCGGTAAATCCGTTTTCAACCTCGTTAAGTATATCGTCGATTATATTTTCATTATCATTGATTGATTTCATTTTTTCGCCTCCCGCCATGCGGTCTTTTTAAATCGTCGCAGGGAGCGTTAGCTCCCCGGGGTTTAATCGGGAGTTGTAACTCCCAATGAAAGACCTAATTGAAACCGCCGCCTATGCGGCGGGGAACATCTGCATTTAGATTATATTACAGCAGGCGAAAAAATTCAATAGCTTACTTAAAATTAACAAAACGGGACGCAATATAAAAGCTGCGGCGGATTGCCTCCGCCGCACAGTCGTTTTTTGAAAATACTTTACGCAAAATAAGGATTAGGCTTAAAAAGCAGCACAATCAAATCG
>JBJESI010000256.1:0-4532 GCA_051882715.1 Oscillospiraceae bacterium | reverse complement strand
TCGGATAAAATGGAGCTGGTTCTCTCCGACGGACTGGACAAGGTCAGAGAGGTCGGCGAGGCGGCAATCGCCGGAATGGGCGGAATTATGATTGCCGATATCGTAACCCGTACGCCGTGGCTGAAATCTCCGGAAAAGCATTTGGTTTTACAGCCTATGACGCAGCTTTCCCATTTGAGGAAAAGGCTCTACGAGGACGGATTTTATATTGAAAAGGAAAAAATCGTCGAGGACGGAACAAAGCTTTACATAGTGATGAGCGTTTTTTACGACGGTGTTTCAAGACAGACCGACGAGCTTTTTCAGACGGTGGGGGATATACGCAGGACCGAGGGAAACCGCCGCCGCTATCTTAAAACTCTTATAAAAAAGTACGGCAGAATTGCGGACGGGCAGAAAAATTCGGAGGACAAAGATGTTGCCTTCGGAGCGGAAAGGTTTATCCGCTTAAAAGAAAGGCTTTCGGAGCTTTTAAGGGAGATTGAAGATGAAGGTTAAGGATATTTACGGCTTTTTAGACGAGACTGCGCCTTTTTCCACGCAGGACTCATACGATAACGCAGGGCTTCTTGTGGGAGATCCCGAGGCAAAGGTGAAAAAAGCGCTTATTGTGCTGGACATTACCCACGACGCCGTTTCCGAGGCTGTTTCAAGGGACTGTCAGCTTATAATCACGCACCACCCCGTGATTTTCAATCCCTTAAAAAGCATAATCGAGGGAAGCGTTCATTACCGCCTTGTAAAGAGCGGAATTTCCGTAATCAGCGCCCATACAAATCTGGATATGGCAAAGGGCGGAGTCAGCGATATGATGCTGGAGCTTCTCGGCTTTGACGGAAGCGAGATTTTTGAAGTCAAGGGCCTCCGTGACGGAGAGGAATACGGCTACGGCAAAATTTGCACGCTTTCCTCTCCCTGTACGGCAAAGGAGCTTGCAAAAAAGGCAAAGGACGCCTTCGGCACAGCCTGCGTCAGATATGTTGACGGGAAAAAGCCTATATTGCGTGTTGCGGTATGCTCAGGCTCGGGCGGAAGCCTTATTGACCTTGCCGTTTCAAAAAACTGCGACGGATATATCACGGGCGACTTAAAGCACGACTATTTTATCAGCGCAGAAAATTCGGGGCTTACGGTAATCGACGCAGGTCATTTTTACACCGAGGCGATTTTCGCAAAATTTCTTTCGGAGAAGCTGTTAAAAAGGTTCCCCGAAGCGGAATTTATTGTGGGGGAAAGCAATCGGGACGTAGTGAATTATATTTAAGCATTGGAGGAGTATTGAATGGCTCTTGACGGAGCATTTTTATACTGCACGCTCGCAGAGGTACGAAGACGTCTGACGGACGCACGAGTCGATAAAATATATCAGCCCGCAAAGGACATGATTGTTATCGGCTTCAGGGGCAGGGGCTTTTCTGAGAAGCTTCTTATTAGCGCAGGCGCTTCAAGCGCCCGTGTTCAGCTGACCGAGCAAAGCTTTGAAAATCCTGCTCAACCGCCCATGTTCTGTATGCTTTTAAGAAAGCATCTGGGCGGAAGGCTTGCGGCTGTTCGGCAGGACGGGCTGGAGCGTGCGGCTTATTTTGATTTTGAATGTACAAACGAGCTGGGCGACCTTGTGACAATCACCGTTGCGGCGGAGATAATGGGAAGGCGCTCGAATATCGTGCTTATAAATGAAAACGGAAAAGTAATCGACGCAATACGCCGTGTGGACGAGGATATGTCGGAAACAAGGCGGATTTTGCCGGGGGTTACATATATTCCGCCCGAAAGGCAGAACAAGCTGAATTTCCTCGAATGCTCTGCGGACGAAATTATTGCGAGGATAGAGGCTTCAAAGCCCTCCGAGCTGTCAAAGGCTATTGTTGACGCCTTGGAGGGAATATCTCCGCTTTTTGCCAGAGAATGTGCCTACTTTGCCGGCAGAGGCGCCGAGATTTTTAATACGGAGCTTACCGAGGAGCATAGGATAAGGCTTTCCCATTATCTTTGCGGCGCAAGGGAAGCGGTTCTTTCGGGAGCGCCGAGAACGGTTATTTACGACAGGGACAAAAGGCCCAAGGATTTTTGCTTTGTTCCCATAAAGCAGTACGGCACGCTGATGCTTGAAAAAACCTTTGACAGCGAAAGCAAGCTGCTTGACAGCTTTTATTCCGAGCGTGACAATCAAAGCCGAATGAAACAGCGTTCTCATGACCTGCTCAAAACAATTTCAAATCTTTCGGAGCGTGTTTCAAGGAGAATTGAAAACCAAAAGCAGGAGCTTGCACAGTGCAAGGACAGGGACAGGCTTAAAATTGCAGGCGACCTGATAAACGCAAATATTTACCGCCTTGAAAAGGGAATGAGAAGCGCAGAGCTTGAAAACTTCTACGAGGAAGGCTCGCCCGCCGTTACGGTTGAGCTTGACCCAAGGCTGACTCCCTCCCAAAACGCCCAAAGGTATTATTCCAAATACAGAAAGGCGGATACCGCAGAGCGGCTTTTAAAGGAGCAGATTTCTCTTGGACAGACCGAGCTTTTGTATATAGACAGCGTTTTTGACTCTCTTGTGAGAGCTACAAGCGAGGCGGAGCTTGCACAAATCCGTGAGGAGCTTATAAAGCAGGGCTATGTAAAACGGGGCAGAAAAAACGAAAAAGCTCCGAAAGCTCTGCCGCCCATTAAGCTTGTTACCAGCGACGGCTTTACGGTGCTTGTGGGAAGAAGCAATGTTCAAAACGACAGGCTGACTCTAAAGGACTCGGCAAAGACGGATATGTGGCTTCATACCCACGATATTCACGGAGCGCACGTGATAATCCGCTCGGACGGACGGGAGATTTCAAAAACCGCCGTGGAGGAGGCGGCTGTTGCGGCGGCGTACCAGTCCAAGGCGAGGGAGTCGTCGGGAGTGCCCGTTGACTACACCTTGGTAAGGTATGTGAAAAAGCCTGCGGGAGCAAAGCCGGGTATGGTTGTCTTCACCAACAACAAAACGCTTTATGTAACGCCCGACGCCGAAAAATACGCACAAATGCTCGCAAAGGATTGACAGAGCGGCTGTTTTGTGCGAAAATATGAGGTAGTATTATTCTGGAGGAAATTATGAAAAAGCAACTGGATAAAATATATAGTCCTCAGTCTGTTGAGGACAGAATTTACAAGTTTTGGCTTGACGGAAATTATTTTCACGCAACGCCCGACCCGGAAAAGAAGCCGTACACAATAGTTATTCCGCCGCCGAATATTACGGGACAGCTCCACATGGGACATGCTCTTGACGAAACCCTGCAGGATATTCTCATCAGATACAGGAGAATGCAGGGCTACTGCGCTCTTTGGCTGCCCGGAACGGACCATGCGGCTATTGCTACCGAGGCAAAAATCGTTGAGGCGATGGCGAAGGAAGGACTCACAAAGGAGCAAATCGGCAGAGAAGCCTTCATGGAACGCGCGTGGGAATGGAAAAACAAATTTGGCGGAAGAATTGTGGAACAGCTTAAAAAGCTCGGCTCGTCCTGCGACTGGGAGCGTGAACGCTTCACTATGGACGAGGGCTGCAACAAAGCGGTCAAAGAGGTTTTTGTCGGCCTTTACAACAAGGGGCTTATTTACCGCGGCGAAAGAATGATTAACTGGTGTCCGCACTGCAAGACGTCTATTTCCGACGCCGAGGTTGATTACGAGGATCAGGCGGGACATTTCTGGCATCTGCGCTATCCTCTTGCGGACGGAAGCGGCTTTATCGAGCTTGCAACAACCCGTCCCGAAACACTGCTGGGCGATACTGCGGTTGCAGTTCATCCCGATGACGAAAGATATAAGCATCTCGTAGGCAAGAAGCTTATTCTTCCCTTGGTTCACAGGGAAATTCCCATTGTTGCCGACGAATATGTTGAGCCTGATTTCGGAACAGGCGTTGTTAAAATCACTCCCGCCCACGATCCCAACGACTTCGAGGTCGGACTCCGTCATAATCTTGAGGTTATCAACGTGCTTACCGACGACGCAAAAATCGTTGACGATTATCCGAAATATGCGGGTATGGACAGATACGAGGCGAGAAAGGCAATCGTCGCAGACCTTGAGGCGGAGGGCGCTCTCATTAAGGTTGAGGATTACAATCACAATGTCGGCACCTGCTATCGCTGCGGCACAACGGTTGAGCCTAAGGTTTCAACTCAGTGGTTTGTAAAAATGGAGCCTCTTGCTAAGCCTGCAATAGACGCCGTTAAAGAGGGAAAAACAAAGTTCGTCCCCGAAAGATTTGATAAAATTTATTTCCATTGGCTTGAAAATATCCGTGACTGGTGTATTTACCGTCAGGTTTGGTGGGGACATCAGATTCCCGCCTACTACTGCGACGCCTGCGGAGAGATGGCGGTTTCCAAGGAGGACGTTCACACCTGCCCCAAGTGCGGCGGAAAAATGCGTCAGGACGAGGATACTCTCGACACATGGTTTTCTTCAGCTCTCTGGCCGTTTTCGACTCTCGGATGGCCCGACAAAACGGAGGATTTGGAGTATTTTTACCCCACGAACACCCT
>JBJESI010000255.1:7709-22148 GCA_051882715.1 Oscillospiraceae bacterium | reverse complement strand
CGGCTTCTTTTAAAACCTTGGGCAGAGCTTTAAACAAATCGGAGGGAAGCATTCCTCTTAAAGACGACGAAGCCGCCGCCCTGTCTGCCGCAAGCCCGTGAAAATATACTCCGCAGGCAGCCGCGTCTGCCAAATCCACGCCCTGAGCCGCAAATGAGGCTATCATTCCCGAAAGAATATCTCCGCTTCCGCCGCGTGCAAGCCCGGAATTTCCCGTGAGATTTACAAATGCGCTTCCGTCCGGAGCGCAAATTACGGTATTCTTTCCCTTTAATACAACCGTCACTCCGTATTCATAGGCGAAGTCTGCCGCCGTTTCAAGCCGGCTCTCGTTTACCTGCAAGGCGGTTTTTCCCACAAGTCTTGCCATTTCTCCCGGATGGGGAGTGATGATAACATCAGCCTTGGTATCCTTTAATATGTTTATGTCCGAGACTATGGCATTTAGACCATCTGCGTCAAGAATTACGGGACAATCCGCATTTTTAAGAACGCTTCTTACTATCTCCCTTGTGTCCTCGCAAACGCCCATTCCCATTCCGATGCAGACCGCAGAAAAGTCCTCCAGCTTCTCCCGAAGAAGAGGCTTGTTTTCTGCGGAAATACGTCCGTCTGCGTTTGCAAAAAGAGTTATATACGTAGGCTCGTAAATTCCCGAAGCCGTTCTGTCGATTACTGTTTTTACCGACGCAAGAGTGCAAAGTCCGACGCCCGTGCGTAATGCCCCCAGCACGCTGAGAGACGCCGCGCCGCTCATGTTCTCGCTTCCTGCAATAATAAGCAGTTTGCCGTAATCTCCCTTGTTTGAAGCGGTTTTTCTTTCGGGCAGAGCGTTTTTTGCATACTCCGAGTCAACGGCGGTAAGAGCTTCGGGAAGAAGCTCAAACGCCTTGTCGGGAATTCCGATTGCAATAACGGAAAGCTTTCCGAATACCTCGCTTTGAGGGCGGAGAACATGACCTCTTTTTAACGCGCCGAAAGCGATGGTATAATCCGCCGAAAGCGTGTCGGGCGAAGTCTCACCTGTATCCGCATTCACTCCGCTGGGCAGATCAAGAGCAAAGGTCACAGCCTTGCTTTCGTTTACTATTGCAAAAAGCTCACGGTGCTTTTCCGGAAGAATTCCGTGAAAGCCCGTTCCGAAAACGGCGTCAACAACGACTCCCGCCGAAAGAAGCCTTGTAAGCACGGCGGGTTTGTCAAAATCCAAGTCCAGTATTTCGCAGCTGCTTTCCTTGCAGCGCTCGTACATGCTCTGAGCGCAGGCGGTTTTGGGAAGCGAATTTACAAGCACGGCCGTAACCCGTGCAGAACGCTCCGCAAGCCGTCTTGCCGCAACAAAGCCGTCGCCGCCGTTGTTTCCGCTTCCGCAAAGGACAACGCACTCGGCGTCGGCAAGCGACTCTCCCATAACGGCGCAGATTTTTTTGAAAGCCCCGTCGCCTGCGTTAGTCATAAGGCGAAGCTCGGAAATGCCTGCGTCAACGGCACAGCCCTCCGCAAACTTCATTTGATTTGTAGTGAGAATTTTCATAATTGCTCCTTCGGCAAAGAGTTTAAATCAGTTCCTGTAAGCTATTACAACAGCAGTTGCACAGCGGTCGGTGTGCGTTATGCTGACGGAAAAGCTAATTCCCTCAAAAAGCTTGTCCGCTCTGCCGGAAAGCACTATATAAGGTGCTCCCCTGCCGTCCCTGAGAGCGGAAATTTCCCTCAGAGAAAATCCGCTGATACCCGTTCCCAGCGTCTTTGCGACCGCTTCCTTGACGCAGAAATTCGCCGCAACTGTTTCGGGAGGATAATTGCGGCTTTTGAAAAGCTCGTGCTCTTTTTCGGAGAAAACCCTCCTCATAAAGGTTTCGCTTTCCATTGATTTTTTTATACGGTCGATTTCAACCGAGTCTATACCCGAAAAAATCTGCATAGCCGCTCCTTATTCGTACTTTCTCAGCTCTCTCGGGAGAGATTTTTCAATATTTTCAAGAGTTTCGTCGTTGGGATTGAACAAAAGAAGCGTTTTCCCGTAGGAATCGTGGTCGGTTACCGCAAAATAAATCTGCTCGCTGTCGTCGTAAACTGCGTCAACGGTGGTATCGCACTGAGGAATTTTTGCATTCTCGGTGTATCTTCCGAAAGCCGTAAACCGCTTAATATCGGTATTTAAAAGCCTTTTTCTGGACCTTTGACCGATAATTTTGTCGATGTCGAGCTCGCTTCCCGTAATTATGTACTCATACTCCACGCCCACATTTCCCGACAGGAAAAATCCGCCGTACATTATACAGCACGCACCCATTGCGCCGATAATGCTCAACAGCGGCACAAAGTGAAGTATCAGGAAAAACAGCAAAAACGCAATCAGAAACGAGCCTGCCCAAATCCCGAGCTTTTTGAGCAAAATATTTGATTTTTTGCTGACAAGCTGTTCAGAATATATATCCATTTTTAAACCTCCGTCCGTAATAATTTAATTATATCAAACCGAGGCTTTAAAATCAAGAAAAAGGGCTTGCAAAACAAAATATTATTTGTTATAATAAGCCTTGTAAACGCTATGACTGAGTTTAAGTAAGCGTTCCCGCTTGTATCCGCTTTCAGAGAGGAACAACCGTTGGCTGTGAGTTGTTCTCGGGTAGGGATTGCCGAATTTCGCTCATGAGCGGTACCGCCGAAAGCACAGTAAGCGGTGACGTACGCCTTCGTTACAGGCAAGGGAGTGTCGGCTCTTTTTAGGTGGTTAAGCAAGAATTTTCGGTTCTTGTCCTGAAAAGGACAGGAACCTTTTTTCATCTGATAAAGGCCAACGAATATCGGCGAAAGCCGTCAGAAAGGAAGCTATATATGAAACAGCAGCTTGAACAGATTGCTCTTCGCGCAAAGGAAGAGCTTGCACAAATCAGCGAAAGCAAAGCGCTTGACGATTTGCGCGTCAAATATCTCGGAAAGAAAGGCGAGCTTACGGGAATTTTAAAGCAGATGGGTAAGCTTTCCACAGAGGAAAGACCCGTTATAGGTCAGCTCGCAAACGAAATCAGGGAAAAAATCGGCAATGAAATTCAGGAAAAGGCAAAGGAGCTTAAAGCCGCCGCTTTGAAGGCTCAGCTTAAAAGCGAGAAAATCGACGTAACAATGCCCGGAAAGTCCTACGAGATCGGCAAAAAGCACCCTCTTACCATCGTCCTTGACGAATTAAAGGAAATCTTCCTCGGAATGGGCTTTGACGTAGCGGAAGGTCCCGAGGTCGAGCTTGATTACTACAATTTCGAGGCGCTGAATATTCCTAAGGGACACCCTGCAAGGGACACTCAGGACACCTTCTACATCAACGATTCGGTTCTTCTCAGAACGCAGACCTCTCCCGTACAGGTGCGTGTAATGGAGAAAAAGCGTCCTCCCATAAGAATTATCGCTCCCGGAAGAGTTTATCGCTCCGACGCAGTCGACGCAACTCACTCTCCCCTTTTCCATCAGGTAGAGGGACTTGTCGTTGACAAAAACATCACCATGTCCGACCTCAAGGGCACGCTTGAAATATTCGCAAAGAGACTTTACGGCGAGGATTCCGTGGTTCGGTTCAGACCTCACCACTTCCCGTTTACCGAGCCTTCTGCGGAAATGGACGTAATGTGCTTTAACTGCAAGGGCAAGGGCTGTCCTCTCTGCAAGGGCGAGGGCTGGATTGAAATTCTCGGCTGCGGTATGGTTCATCCCAAGGTGCTGGAGCGCTGCGGCATCGACCCCGAGGAATATTCGGGCTTTGCCTTCGGCATCGGTCTTGAAAGAATTACAATGCGCCGTTACGAAATCAACGACCTCAGACTTTTCTACGAAAACGACAAGAGGTTTTTGGAGCAGTTCTGAGCTTAGGCAAAATCAGAATAAGTAAATCACCACACGGAGGTTTTATAAAATGAATTTATCGAGAAAATGGCTGTCCGAATTTGTCGATGTAACAGTCGGAAACCGTGAGTTCTCCGAGAAAATGACAATGTCAGGCTCAAAGGTGGAGGGCTGGGAGGATTTTTCCGAAAGCATCAAAAACGTAGTAGTAGGACAGATTAAATCAATAACAAAGGTTGAAAATTCCGACAAGCTTCTTTGCTGTATGATTGACGCAGGCAAGGACGAGCTTTTGCAGATAGTAACAGGCGCTTCCAACGTTTACGAGGGCGCTTATGTCCCTGTTGCGCTTGACGGCTCGACGCTCCCCGGCGGAGTAAAAATCAAAAAGGGCAAGCTCAGAGGCGTTGAAAGCAACGGTATGCTCTGCTCAATAGGCGAGCTTAATCTCACACAAAACGACTTCCCCACCGCAGTCACCGACGGAATTTTCCTGCTTAACGAAGAGCCTGAGCTTAACGGAAAGCTTGTGTGCGGCGACGATATTACAAAGGTTCTCGGTCTGGACGACGTAAGCGTTGAGTTTGAAATCACCTCAAACCGTCCCGATTGTCTCTCCGTAATCGGTCTGGCAAGAGAGGCAAGCGCAACCTTCGGAGTTCCGCTGAAGCTTCACAATCCCGAAATTAAGGGCTGTGACGGCGATGTAAACGACTATATCAGCGTAGATGTAAAAAACACCGAGCTTTGCAGGCGATACATTGCAGGCGTTGTTAAAAACGTAAAGATAGAGCCCTCTCCCATGTGGCTCAGAGAAAGGCTGAGAGCAAGCGGCGTCCGCCCCATCAACAATCTCGTTGATATCACAAATTATGTTATGCTCGAATACGGACACCCTATGCACGCCTTTGATTTGCGCTATGTAAACGGCGGAAAAATCATTCCCAGAAACGCAAAGCCCGGCGAAAAAATAATGATGCTTGACGGCGTTGAAAGAGATCTTTCCGAAGAAATGCTCGTTATCGCAGACGAAAAAGGTCCTATGGCCGTTGCAGGCGTAATGGGCGGAGAATACAGCGGAATTATGGACGACACAGACACCGTTGTATTTGAATCGGCATGCTTCGACGGCGTAAGCGTCAGAACAACAGCCAAAAAGCTCGGCGTGAGAACGGACGCTTCCGCAAGATTTGAAAAGGATATCGACGCAGGAAACGCTATGCCCGCAATAAAGCGCGCTCTTGAGCTTGTGGAAATCCTCGGTGCGGGAGAGGTTGTGGGCGGACTTATCGACTGCGACTATTCCGAAAAAGCTCCTAAGAAAATCAAGCTTGAGCCCGAATGGACAAACAAGTTCCTCGGAATTGATATTTCAAAAGAGGAAATGATTAAATCCCTTGAAGCTCTTGGATTTACTGTTGATGAAAACGACGATATTACCGTCCCCGGCGTGCGTATAGACATTGAGCACAAGGCTGACATTGCAGAAGAAATCGCAAGAATTTACGGCTACGATAAAATTCCCACAACTAAGCCTATGGGAACAGCCGAGGCTTCCTACACGCCCGAGCAGAAATTTGAAAGAAAAATCGTTTCAACACTGCTTGCGGCAGGCTGCTACGAGGTGCAGACCTACAGCTTCGTAAGCCCCAAGGTTTATGACAAGCTCACTCTTCCCGCCGACAGCCCCCTCAGAAAATGCGTTGAAATATCAAATCCTCTGGGCGAGGACACAAGCGTTATGCGTACCACCACAATCCCCTCCATGCTGGATGTGCTTTCAAGAAACTACAACAACCGCAACGAAAGCGGCAAGTTCTTTGAGCTTGGAAAGACATATATCCCCGTAGAGGGCGAAAAGCTCCCGGACGAAAGGGTTTTCGTAACTCTCGGTATGTACGGCAAGGGCGTCGACTTCTTTACCGTAAAGGGCGTTATCGAAACGCTGTTTGACGCTTTGGGAGTAAAGGGCTGTGAATTTGAAGCTGACGCCTCCCACTGCGCTTTCCATCCCGGCAGAACGGCTAAAATCTCAAACGGCGAAACGGAAATCGGCTTTGTCGGCGAAATTCATCCTGCTGTTCTGGACAATTACGAAATCGGAACAAAAGCCTATGCCGCAGAGCTCAGCTTCGATAAGCTGTTTGCTCTTTCGGACAGGGAAAAAACCTTTAAGCCCATGCCGAAATTCCCCGCAGTTACAAGAGATTTAAGCCTTATCTGCGACGAGGATATTCCGGTAAGGGTAATCGAAAAAGCCATTGCAAAGGGCGCAGGAAAGCTTCTTGAAAGTCTCACTCTCTTTGATGTTTATCAGGGCGAGCAGGTCGAAAAGGGCAAAAAGAGCGTTTCCTATTCCCTTAAGCTCCGCTCCAAGGAGGGAACTCTCACAGAGGAACAGTCAAGCAGCGCTGTAAATAAATGTCTCGGACTCCTTAAGGATTTGGGAATTGAAATCAGATCCTGAATAAATATGTTAAAATAGCTTGGATTTTAAGTATATTTTCATCAAATTTTTTGTAAAATGTATAAAAAACTCTTGTTATTTAAAAATAAATGGTGTATAATACTCATGAGCGCTTTAAGGAGGTTATCAAATGAACGACAAAACCATGACCTTTTCCGTCCATGACGAAAAGGATACGGAAATGAAAGTAATTTTGATGTCGGTTTATGATTCCTTAAAGGAAAAGGGCTATAACCCGATTAACCAGATCGTGGGATACATCTTATCCGAGGATCCGACATATATTACAACATACAATAATGCAAGAAGTCTTATCAGACGGATTGACCGTGACGAGCTTTTGCAGGAGCTTGTTAAAAATTACTTAGGCGACTGACCGAAAGCCCGACAAAAAATTGTCGGGCTTTTTCAGAAGTATGATTTTAATAAAGGAGTGATTTTATGTCAATGCTTGACGACGCTGCGAAGGCAGTTCAGGATTTTGCCGATACCGCCGAAAAAAAGGGCAAGGCCGTTTGCAAAATCTCAAAATTAAAGGTTCAGGAAACAAAGCTTAACAACAAGCTTTCTGCAAAATACGAGGAGCTTGGCAAGGCGTGCTATGTGATTATGAAATCCGGCTCGGAGTCTTTTGATTCTCTTTTCGACGTCGCCGATGAAATCGACGGAATAATCGAAGAGCTTGACGGAGTAATCAACGAACAGGCCGAAGCTAAGGGCGCAGTAAGATGCCCCTCCTGCAAGGCGGTTAACAAATCGGATTCGTCCTTCTGCTCCAAATGCGGCGAAAAGCTCGATTAAATATGTTTTTAAACCCGCTCCGATAAAAATATCGGGGCGGTTTTTTGCCGCATTCTGTGTTTTCTTCAATAAGGATAATAAAATTCATAAAATCTTGCTTTTTTCAATATAAATTTAAGGTAAGTATTTTAAAATGCAAGGTGGTTGACAATAATATGATGCTTTTGTCCTTAAAAATAAACAAAGCAAAAATTGCGGCGGCAGTTCTTGCGGCTGCGGTAGGTTTGTGTGCGGTGTTCGGAGCTGTCAGTCTGACAAAGGGCGGCGACGCGGCTCCCGTAAACGGTTCGGGGCTCGGGAGCACCAACGAACAGCGAATAGAGTTCCTTAAAAGCTTCGGCTGGGAGGTTTCCTCGGAGGCAATGGAAATCGAAACGGTCATAATTCCAGCAGAGTTTTCCGATGTGTATGAAAACTACAACGAAATCCAAAAGCAGCAGGGCTACGACCTTTCCGACTACAAGTCAAAGGAGGTCAAACGCTATACATACGAGGTGAAAAACTATCCTCTTTCGGACAGCTCGCTTTCGGGAACAATCCGCGCTAATCTTCTTGTATACAACGGCGTCATAATCGGCGGAGATGTCTGCTCGGTAAGTCTCGGCGGCTTTATGCACGGATTTTCGGCGGAAAAGCAAGGCTGAAATTCTCCGTTATTTTATACAATACAACGCCGTAAAAACTGTTTATTTTGACGAGCCGTTTTTTCGATTTAGTTATTTTTAGTCAATATATATAAACATTTTAAAAAAACTTTGGTTAATGCGATACTGTTATTTTCCTTAAAAATTTGTTATAGTATTATATAAGATATTATTGTCAATTAAAGATGTTTGGAGGATAAAATAGATGGCAAGTTTATCATTAAAGCACATTTACAAAAAGTATCCCGGCGGCGTTGTTGCCGTGTCCGATTTCAACCTTGAAATCAAGGACAAGGAATTTATCATCATGGTAGGTCCTTCGGGCTGCGGAAAATCAACAACTCTCCGTATGATTGCAGGTCTTGAGGAAATCACCTCGGGTGAGCTTTACATAGGCGACAGGCTCGTAAACGACGTAGCGCCTAAGGACCGTGACATCGCAATGGTGTTCCAGAACTACGCTTTGTACCCTCACATGACCGTTCGTGAGAACATGGCTTTCGGTCTCAGACTCAGAAAAGTCCCCAAGGACCAGATCAAAGACCTCGTTGAAGAAGCTGCAAGAACTCTTGATATCTATCACCTCCTTGAACGTAAGCCTAAGGCTTTGTCAGGCGGTCAGCGTCAGCGTGTTGCGCTGGGACGTGCTATCGTTCGTGATCCCCTCGTATTCCTTCTCGACGAGCCTCTTTCAAACCTTGACGCAAAGCTCCGTGCACAGATGCGTACCGAGCTTTCAAAAATCCACAAGAGACTCGGAACAACCTTTATCTATGTAACTCACGACCAGGTTGAGGCTATGACAATGGCTGACAGAATCGTTGTTATGAAGGACGGCTTCATCCAGCAGGTTGATACTCCTACAAACCTTTACAACTCTCCTGTTAACCAGTTCGTTGCAGGCTTCCTTGGCTCGCCTCAGATGAACTTCATCGACGCTAAGCTCACAAAGCAGGGCGAAAAATTCGTTGTTGAATTCGGCTCAGAGGATACCAAATCCACAAGAGGCCGCAAGTTCTATATCGAAGTTCCCGACAGCAAGGTTACCGATAATCTCGGCGAATATGTCGGCAAAGAGGTTACTCTCGGTATCCGTCCCGAATGTGTTCATGATGAAGAGGTATTTATCTCAAACGCTACAACGGGCGTATTTGAAGCAACCGTTGACATCACCGAAATGATGGGCGCTGAGACCTATCTCTATGTTACAGCTGAGGGACATCCTATTACGGCAAGGGTAGCTCCCCGTTCAACAGTAAGAGTTCAGGACGTAATCAAGCTTGCTATCGACCCCAACAAAATTCATCTTTTCGACAAGGAAACAGAGGTTACAATTCTCAACTGATTCCGAATTTTCCGCACCGGTCGGTTCCTCCCGATCGGTGCTTATTTTTTTAATATTTATATTGAAAAACTCTATTCTCTGTGGTATCATAGCATTAGGCATTGGAGCGGGTTTGGATACTCCAATACCTAAGATTAAAGGAGGATTTATATGAAAGACACAGCTATTTCAAACTCAGTTATATACATCGGAGCAGATGACAAAACCATCGACCTGTTCGAAAGTCAATACGTGGTTCCGAACGGCGTTTCATACAACTCATACCTTATTCTCGATGAGAAGGTAGCGGTTATGGACACGGTTGACGCAAGAGCAACAGAGCAGTGGCTTCTGAACCTCGGCAAAGCCCTTAACGGCAGGGAGGTTGACTATCTCGTAGTGTCCCACATGGAGCCCGACCACGCTTCAAACGTTCAGCTTCTTCTTGAGCAGTTCCCCAACGCCAAGGTCATCGGAAACGCAAGAACTTTCGCAATGTTCCCTCAGTTTTTCGATATCGACTTGACCGACAGAGCAATCACGGTTAAGGAGGGCGATGAAATTTCGCTGGGTGAGCACACTCTTCAGTTCTTTACAGCCCCTATGGTGCATTGGCCCGAGGTCATGGTAACATACGAGAAGAAAGAGAAAATCCTGTTTTCCGCCGATGCTTTCGGAAAATTCGGCGCGCTTGATACTGACGAGGACTGGGCTTGCGAGGCTCGCCGCTATTACTTTAACATCGTGGGAAAATACGGCGTACAGGCTCAGGCTCTCCTGAAAAAAGCCGCAACGCTTGACATTCAAACTATCTGCCCGCTTCACGGACCTATTTTAAAGGAAAATCTCGGCTACTATATCAACAAGTACGACATCTGGAGCAGCTATACACCCGAGGACGAGGGCATTCTCATTGCGTGCGCTTCCATTCACGGAAACACGGCAAACGCCGCCATCAAGCTTGCTGAAATTCTTCAGGCAAAGGGTGCAAAGAAGGTCGTTATAAGCGATCTTGCGAGAGACGATATGGCTGAAATCATCGAGGACGCATTCAGATACGATAAAATGGTAGTTATGTCTGCCTCCTACGACGGCGGGCTCTTCCCGAAAACGGAGGATTTCCTGCTTCATCTTAAGGCAAAGAATTATCAGAACCGCACAGTAGCAATGATAGAAAACGGCTCATGGGCGCCCTCCGCAGGCAAATGCATGAGAGCTATCATCGAAACGCTGAAGGATGTGAAAATCGTCGAGCCTTTAATCACAATAAAGTCCACTTTAAAGCCCGAAAACATCGAGCAGATGAACGCTCTTGCGGAAGAGCTTATTAAAGCATAATTAAATCCATTTAGAAATCAAATGGGGCTGTCGCATTAAGACAGCCCCTTAATTTTATTATTTTATTTCCGTCACAAGCTGCGGCGCTTAGTAATATCGGATAAATCTCCTGTCCACATAAAGATAAGAGTCCCGTCTTTTACCTCAACCGTGGCAGGCGTGCCTGTAAATTCATTGCTTACGCCTATGGGAAAATCAAAGCTCATTTCATAGCCGCAAAGAGGATATTTCAGCCCCGAAATGCTTACGCCCTTTGCCTTTCCGAAAGCAAATACAGACGCCGTTCCCTCGCCGTTCACGGTTATTTTCTCATTTGTCAGAGAAGTGACAATACTTCTGCCGTCGACAAGAAACGCTTCAGCGCCGTGACCGGACGCATATGCGAGAGTTTGAATGTTTGCAAACGTGTGGTCGAGCCGTCCGCCTATGCCTCCGTAAATCACAATACGGCGAAACCCCCGCTCAATCGCAGTTTTTACCGCAAGCATAGTGTCGGTATCGTCCTTCTCCGCAGGGTGGCGCAAAATTTCCCCGCCCTCCGGGATATATCCCAAAGAGTCAAAATCTCCCACAACCAAATCAGCCTTGATACCCATCCGCAGGGTATTTTCATACCCCTTATCGGCAGCTATAACCAAATCAGTTTTATCCCTTGCAAAGCCGTCAGCCCTGCAAGGGATTGAACTGAAAATATAACAGGTTTTCATCCTAAATCAGTTAACAATGACCATTCTGATTGTTACTACGTCAAGAATGTCAAGCTTGCCGTCGCCGTCCATATCGCCTCGTGAAAGCTCTGCCGCGTTGAGAACAGAGTTGCCCACAATGTGGCTGCGAGCCTGAACGACATCAAGAATATCAATTACCCTATCGCCTGTGATATCGCCCTTGGGATAAACATCGGTATCGGTATCTGTATCCGTATCCGTGTCGGGCGTGCCTTCATAGGGATTTACATGCTTATTCGTTCTTTCAAGAACAGTTGTCTGCTTGTAGGTTATAGGATATGTTTTTAAATCGGGAAGATCCTCAAGAGTGATTGTCTTGTCGCTTGAATAAAGCTTGTTAAGCTCCTCTGCCGTTGTGTATTCTTCGTTTAAAGCGCCGCTTTTGTTAACAACAAATGAGCCGTTCCATGTCATAAACCATGACCACATCGAATTGGACTCCGTCATTTTTTCGATACTCGGCACGGTTCCGTTTTCCGAAAGAGCTACAACCTTTTTCATGGTCGAACAGTCGGTTGCCTGATAGAATTTTGCCGCACTTCCTTCATAGGACTGCTTATCCGTATAAATATCCCAAGCTACGATATCGCAGTACTCGTCGCCCGGATACCAATCCGACTTCTGACCGTTCCATACCCAAATGAGGTTGTTAAGACCGTGATAATCGGTCATTCTGTCGTAAACAAGCTTCCAAAGCTGAATATAAGAATCCCTGTCAGTTCCCCACCAGAACCAAGCATCGCTGGTATCATTTCCGCCCGCTTCATGAAGAGGACGCCAAAGAATCGACACGCCGTTGTCCTGAAGAATTTTAAACTGCTCTGCAATTCTGTCAATGTCCGCAACAAGAAGGTTATAGCCCTCGCGGTCCTCGCCGTTCATAACCTTTTTGATGTCAAGAGTAACCTTATCGCTGTAAAATGCGGTTGAAATATTTTCCTTGATATACTGCTTCGGTGCAAGCCAATGCCAAGAAACGGACGCAATTCCGCCCTGTTCATTGCACCATTCAATGATCGAATTTGTGAGCTTAAGCTTCTGAGCCTCTATGGGATTGTAATCTGCATAAGAGCCGGAGTAATTCATAACGTCAAAGCCCAGCAAGGCAGGAGTTTTTCCCGTTGCCGACTTGATTGCAAGTACTTCCTTGGTCTGAATAGAGCTTGCATACTGACCTGTAATGGTCTTTTCGCCGTAATTATCGCAGATAAACTGCATAAGGCGCTTTGTCTGATCATTGGATTTTTCGTTTGACAAAATCGGCTCAACGCCGTAAACATCGGAAGATTTCGTGCTTTCTTTAACTGTAATTTTGTCAATGTGAATATTTCCCTCGCAGGTATTGCCCTTTCTGATAGAAACCGTATTCTTTCCCGATTTCAGATATACGCCTTCAACGGTGTAATCCTCCCATCCGGAAGCGCCCGAAATAAAATATGCCCAAAATTCATCGTTTACATAAAGAGCATTTTTTCTTGCTTCCTCTCCGTAATAATCCTCGGAGGTTATTATTACATCGTATTTTCCGCTTGCAGGCGCGTCAACCGTGATTGCCACAACATCGTCGCTTACTGCAAAGCCTCCCTTTAACTCTACATATCCGCTTCCCGAATGGGTTGCGGGTACGTAAGAATAGTCGGATTTAACCGTGGAGGAATTGGAAACAACCGCTTTTGTATGGAGCACGGCGTCCTCCGCTTCATAAACGGTATTTACTGCTTCGGCTACTGTAAGGCTTGCCGACACTGAAACTGCGGTGCAGGCTGCCAAACATGAAGCTAAAATTCTTTTAAATGCTTTCATTTTATTTTCCTTTCAAAAAAGATTTCAGTTTAATTTTACCACATTGCAAGTCATTTGAAAAGTAAATATTTTATGAACATTTTTGTTTATTTTGACGAAAAAAGCGGCGGATATCCGCCGCACAAAAGCTTTATTCATTTCTCTTTAGTTTGCCGATTCCGCACGCAGTTTAGAGAGCTTTAAACCTAACCTCTTAACGCCTTTGCGGTGCGTGGTTTTACCGACAGTCTGAAGCGGCGGTCGCTTGACCGCCGCTTTAAGCTTTAATTTTACTTTATCAGCCGTTTACAATCATCAAACGAACCGAAACAACGTCAATGATATTTACAGCGCCGTCGCCGTTTGCATCTGCGTTGTCAAATTTAGTTCCTGAAAGGTCGCTGTTGCCTACGATATAAGAACGCATTACAACTACATCAAGGATATTAACAACACCGTCGCCGTTAGCGTCGCCCTTTTCTCCTTTTACGGGAGTATCAGTGTTTGTATCTGTATCTGTATTTGTATCTGTGTTCGTATCTGTATCGGGATCTGTTGCAGTATCAGTATCTGTGTCGGGAGGCGTTACAACCGAGCCGCCGTTATAGTAAACCGCAATTATGTTAAGAGTAATAGTCTTGCCCTCAACCTCTGCGTCCATATCGTGGTCGCCTGCTCTCTGGAAGTTGTAAAGCTCGATTCCTGCCGACTGAACTTCGCCCGCGTTGCTTACTGTAACAGGATTTGTAGAAACGGACAAGCCTTCGTTCCAAAGAATGTCCTTAGCCCATGTGTTGGTGTCAACCCATGTCCAGTCTGCACCGTGCTGCATATGAACCTTTGCATTTGCTCCGCAGCCTTCTTCAAGACCTGCGATTTCATAAGTGAATTCGATTGATACGCCGTCGCCGCCCCAAGCGCTTGCATCGCCGAGTACGGGATATGCTGCAAGGAGGTCAAAGTCGAACGCCATATAGCCGTTGTCATTCTCAGTAATAATACCTGTGAGTGTAGCGCCGCCTGTTGTGCCGCTTCCGCCGCCTGTTGAGCCGCCTGTCGAGCCACCGGTTGAGCCGCCCGTTGAGCCGCCTGCGCCTACATACTCAATCTTTGTGATTGTTGCGTTCTGTCCCTTGAAGCAGATTTCCTTTGCCTCTACAAGAGCAGCTGCGTGTTCTGCTGTAATTGTCAGGGATGTTGTTGCGCCTGTAAGGTCTGCATAGGGGAAGATTTCTGTCCATGTCCAGTCTGCGCCTACCTTTGCGGCAATCTGGATCTGAGGATCTGTGCCCATTGCTGTTGCTGTTACTACAAGTGCTCCGCCTGCTGCCGCTCCGGGAACGGATGCCGCGTCGCAGGAGTAGTCTGTGCTCCAGTTACCGAGCTCTGCTGAGCCTGTGAAAATTACGGTTGATGATGTAGAACCGCCTGTTGAGCCGCCTGTTGAGCCACCAGTTGAGCCGCCCGTTGAGCCGCCTGCGCCTACATACTCAATCTTTGTGATTGTTGCGTTCT
>JBJESI010000255.1:0-7609 GCA_051882715.1 Oscillospiraceae bacterium | reverse complement strand
CTGTTGCTGTTACTACAAGTGCTCCGCCTGCTGCCGCTCCGGGAACGGATGCCGCATCGCAGGAGTAGTCTGTGCTCCAGTTACCGAGCTCTGCCGAGCCTGTAAAGAGAACAGTGCTTGCTGCGCTTGAACTTGTTACAAGAGCAACTGACATTGCCATTACCATAGCGGCTGAAACCACTACGGAAATCAGTTTCTTTGCCAATTTCATTTTGTTCATTCCTTTCTTTAATTTCGCTCTGTTTCAGAGCGACTCATAGGAAAATTATATCATATCCGAACGGTTATGTATAGATAAAAATCCGTTTTAGAAACAAATTCTATTAAATTTACAAAAAAAGCGGCGTGCTTTTGGTTAAATTGACCAAAAGCACGCATAGTCAGTTTTTCTTCTTCAGATTTCGGATTATTTCATTGAAATAAACGCTTGCGCCGGCGCAAAGCAAGCCCTGGGTTATACCCGCAAAAATTGCGCTGAGCACACATTTAACGGAATAAAACTCACACGACGCCGCAACATAGACGCAAGCGAGAATTACACCCAGAGTTCCCAGAATAACAGGAATAAATCTGTCGTTTACCGCGCTCTTTTTAAGCCCCTTGCCCACAAGCCAAAGCACGGGTATGAGGATAAAAAGCTCCGAGCGGATATACTCTGTTAAAAATTCCGACATATTTCTCACTCTCCTTTCATATATCATACATATGTATTCAAAAACCGGCAGATGTTGCATACTTTCGTGCAACATCATCCGAAATCGGAAACAAAAAGGTTGAAAAATTCTTTATTTACTGCTACAATAAAAAAGAAAGGGCGTGCTGAAATGAAAGACGAACATTTTGATAATATTCCTATGAACTCCCCTGAGTATTTAAAGCGGTTTCAGACGAGCTTTACCACGGCGGCGCTTTGCCGAAGCTCGGCGTTATCCGCCGCAGGCTCGGCTCAATATCTGCTTTTCGGCAGCGCCTCGGGTTCGTTTACGGGTTCGTTTAGATATCTCTTTTTTACAAGCGGAAGCGGCAGCTTTCTCACGGGAAGCGGCTCAGGCGTATTTTGCGGACTGGGCTACGGGCTGGATTTGATATGAGAGCCTTTCACACAAACTGCACCGCTCCTTTTTTTGCAAACGGCGGAAAAGACTACTGCGTTGCCGATTTTGATTTGCTCTGCTCCGTCCTCTCGGCGCTTTTCTGGCGCAGGGAAAACGGAAGCATCTCAATGATTACCGACAAAGAGGGGCTGAAATTTTACAAAGAAAACGGTCTTGAAGACATTTGGGACGGCGGAGTACACGCTCTGCTCCCCGATTTGAAGGACATCGACAATATCGCCTTTTGGGCGGCGGGCAAGCTTTACGCCCTTAAAACGCAAAAAGCGCCCTGTGTAATGATAGACACCGATTTTATCGTGTGGGACAAGCTGAACCTGCCGGAGGGCGTCACCGTAGCCCACAGAGAGGAGCTGGGCGAGGCTGTTTACCCCAGAGTCTCCGCCTTTCGCATGAAGGAGGGCTACCGTTTCAACGAAAGCTGGGACTGGAGCGAGCTTGCGTGCAATACGGCGTTTGCGGCTTTTGACAGCGAGGACTTTAAAAATTATTACACCGACTGTGCAATAGATTTTATAAGTAATGCCAAGAAATGTAACAGCGTTCTTACTTATATGGTATTCGCCGAGCAAAGACTTCTTGCGATGTGCGCAAAGGAAAAGGGTGTAAAAATAAGCGCTCTGATGGATTACAGAGAGCTTTTCGGAAAGGTTAAATATACTCATCTATGGGGATATAAGCAGGTGCTCAGGGAAAACGATGCCGAGCGCACGGCGTTTTGCAGAAAAGCGGCGGACAGAATTGCAAGAGAGTTTCCCGAATACGCCGAGATTTTAAAAAAAGTCCGGTATCTTTCCGGATATTTCGGAGGCTGATATGGAAAACCAGAAAATAAAGGGATTAAAAAAGGCATTGCGAATTGCAAGCATAGTACTGTTTGCCGTTCTTGCGGCAGTACTGGCGCTGATGCTTGCGACTGTGGCTGTATTTAAAAGAGGGCCTGAAGCTCCGTCGCTTTTCGGCTACCGCTTCTTTTATATGCAGGACACCGCCATGGGCGACGCTGTTCCTAAGGGAAGCCTTGTTACCGCAAGAGTTTCGGACTCCGAAGAGGAAATCGGAAGCGTTCTTTACTATAAGGACGGCAACGGAATGATGTCCGTAGGCAGAATAATGTCAAAATCAGGCGAGGGCGGCGGGCTTATTTATTCCGTGAAATCGGATTTGGGAACGGAAGAGGCATTGGTGCCCGAAAAAGATGTCGCCGCACGGGTGGCAGGTGTTTCAGTAAAACTGGGAAAGCTGCTGGGATTTGCGCTCTCGTATAAAGGCGTGTTCTTTATCGCCATTCTCCCCTGCGGCTTGCTTGTTTTGCTTGAAATAATTTTTGCGGTCGGCCGCTCGAAAAAGGGCGAAGAAAACGCAGCGGAAATAGCTGCGGAGGAAGCTTTCGCTCCCGAAGCAGAGCCTGAAGCTACTGGAAAATACGCAGAAAAATCTTTGTCAAACGAGCTTTCCGAGCTTAAAAAGGAAGAACCCGACTCGGAAGAGGACGCCGACGATGTGGTGCTTTTGAAGCAGGGCGAGGCCGCCGATTTGTTTGCAAAAGCGGCAAAGGAAAACGAAGAAGCTCCTGAAGCCGTTAAGTAGCAAAATAAATATGGAATATCATAAATCCGCTCTTGAAATAATGACGTTTCAATGAGCCATCGGCAAATAAGATTTTAGGACGGTAATAAGATGAAACCCGAAAGCAATATTCGCATAGTTGTTTTTACCGCAATAAATATAATTCTCGCCTATTTTGCAATAGGTTATATCTATGAGCTTTATCAATCGGAACTCGGAAACATTTTGATTGACATAGATAAAATAAATAATATGAATATTGACGGCTCGGATTTTACTCCCGTTTTCAAGCTCTTGGGCTTTGGAATGAATTCATTTGTTTTGTTTATCTCAATCGGACTTTATGCGTTGATAATTTTGGCGGCAAGTTTAATTTTGTTGATACCCTTTGCTTTGATAGGGTTAAATAAAAAAAGGCAAGCCGAACCAAAAGAGTATACAATAATTAAGTGTGTATTTATTGCCGTATTGGCACTGTCAATCCTGACAGGCGGCATATTAACGAGATTTATTCTGATACTGCCTCTGATTTTGTTTAATGCTGTTTGGGCAGTTTCGGTTCTTTTATTTTGTATTGTGCCTTTAAGGAATAAAATCAGAAGCTCCGGTGCAAATCCCGATTTACAGGAAGCCGAGTTTTGATTTGTCCGACGGATAACAAATCAGCCTGAGAAGAATGAAATCTTCTCAGGCTTTTTGCGTCTGCGTTATTCGGCACTGTTCTTTGTTGATAGCTGTTTGTATGTCATTGAAATTAGAATTGCGGAAATAACCGCCGTAAGGACATCGGAAACAGGCATTGAGTACAGCACGCCGTCCAATCCGAAGAAAATCGGAAGAAGAAGCGCAAAGCCTACGCCGAATACTATTTCACGCACCATCGAAAGCATTGTGGAAGCAACCGCTTTTCCCATAGCCTGCAAAAAAATAAACGCCGCCTTATTGACGCAGGCAAGGATTATCATACACAGATAAATACGAAAGGCTTTTACGGCAAAGTCGGTATAATATGCGCTTTCGTTAGCCGCACCGAATATGCCGATAAGCTGCTTTGGAAAAAGCTCAACGATTATAAAGGATACCGCTCCCACAAGGGCTTCTGCCGTCAGCAGTCTCGTAAACAGCTTTTTTACACGCTCTTTAAGCCCTGCGCCCATATTATAGCCGACAATCGGAATACATCCTGCCGCCATGCCTACAACGACGGAAATAACAATCTGGAAGAATTTCATGACGATTCCCACGACAGCCATGGGGATTTGGGCGTACTGTGTTTGACCGAAAATTTCGTCCATTGCGCCGTATTTTCGTATCATGTTGTTGATAGCGGCCATCGCCGCCACAAGGGAGATTTGCGACAAAAAGCTGCATATCCCCAGCGCCAGCGTTCTGCCGACAATACCCCCATTAGGCTTAAAGGCTTTCTTTGAGAGTCTGACTGTCTTTGTGCGGAACAGATACAAAATTGACAAAACCGCCGTGATAATCTGACCGATAACGGTGGCTGCTGCTGCGCCCGCCATTCCCCATTTGAAAACAAAAATAAAAACAGGATCGAGAACGATATTTGCGGCGGCGCCTGCGAGAGTGGATATCATTGCAAATTTTGGGCTTCCGTCCGCTCGGATAACGGGGTTCATAGCCTGACCGAACATATAAAACGGAACGCCGAGAGAAATCCAAAAAAAGTACTCCTGCGAATGCTTAAAGGTTTCCTCATTAACCGTGCCTCCGAACATAGCGATAATTCGGTCGGCAAATAACAGATATATCGCAGTCAGAGCTATGCCTGCAATAACCGTGAGCAATATGGAATTGCCCATGCTGATTTCGGCGTCGTCAGCCTTGTTTTTTCCGAGACTCAGGCTTACAAATGCACAGCAGCCGTCTCCAATCATAACGGCGATTGCAAGAGCAATGACCGTAAGCGGAAACACGACGGTATTGGCGGCGTTGCCGTAAGAGCCGAGATAATCGGCATTGGCTATAAAAATTTGGTCAACGATATTGTAAAGAGCGCCGACAAGAAGCGAAATGATACAGGGAATTGCATACCTGCCCATCAATTTGCCGATATTTTCGGCGGCAAGATACGACTGATTGTTTTCTTTCATTTATAATTACCTCCTAAAAAAGCAAAAAAATAATGCGTAGGTCCAAAACTGGACTTACGCATTATTGCTGCTCGTTGTAAGGATTATATCACAAAATGCAAAATTTTTCAAGAAGAAAATCCGAATTTTTTTACGCATTTTATTTCTCAAAGTATTTTTTCAGATATTTTCCCGTGTAGGAGGCCTCACAGCGTGAAATCTCCTCGGGAGTTCCTGCCGCAACGATTTCTCCGCCTGCGTTTCCGCCCTCCGGGCCTAAGTCGATACAGTAATCCGCAACCTTGATAACATCCAAATTATGCTCGATTACAAGGACGGTGTTTCCGGAATCCGCAAGGTACTGCAAAACCTCGATAAGCTTCGCTACGTCCGCCGTGTGCAATCCCGTAGTCGGCTCGTCGAGAATATATATCGTTTTTCCCGTGGGACGCTTTGAAAGCTCCGCCGCAAGCTTAACACGCTGAGCCTCGCCTCCCGAAAGAGTGGTAGCGGACTGTCCGATTTTTATATAACCGAGTCCCACATCAAACAAAGTCTGAAGCTTTCTTTTTATCTTCGGGTGGTTTTCAAAAAACTCCAGCCCCTCCTCAACCGTCATTTCAAGCACATCGTATATGCTCTTGTCCCTGTATTTTACCTCAAGGGTTTCACGGTTGTATCTTTTGCCCTTGCACACCTCGCAGGGGACGTACACGTCGGGGAGAAAGTGCATTTCGATTTTGATTATTCCGTCGCCCTCGCAGGCTTCGCATCTGCCGCCCTTCACATTAAATGAGAAGCGTCCTGACTTATACCCCCGCATTTTTGCGTCGGGAGTTTCGGCAAAAAGCTCCCTTATATCCGTGAAAACGCCCGTATAGGTTGCGGCGTTTGAACGGGGAGTTCTGCCAATGGGCGACTGGTCGATAGCAATGACCTTGTCAAGATGCTCCGTACCGAGGATTTTATCGAAATCCCCCGAAACGACCTTGGAGCGGTTCAGCACTCCCGCAAGCTCATTGTGGATAATGTCGTTGACAAGCGAGGATTTGCCCGAGCCTGAAACGCCTGTTACGCAGGTGAATGTGCCCAGAGGGATTTTTACATTTACATTTTTAAGGTTGTTCTGCCTTGCGCCGATTACTTCAAGGAATTTGCCGTTTCCGCTACGCCTTTTTTCGGGGACGGCAATCTTCTTTCTTCCGCTCAGATACTGTCCCGTAATCGAGGCTTTGCTCTTTTTGATTTCCTCGGGAGTTCCCGCAAAAACAACCTCGCCGCCGTGAACGCCTGCGCCCGGTCCGATGTCGACAATATAATCGGAAGCAAGCATTGTGTCCTCGTCATGCTCAACAACAATCAGCGTGTTGCCTAAATCTCTGAGCCTTTTCAGCGTAGCGATAAGCTTGTCATTGTCCCGCTGATGCAGTCCGATGCTCGGCTCGTCAAGAACATACAAAACGCCCATAAGCGACGAGCCTATCTGCGTGGCAAGCCTGATTCTCTGGCTTTCGCCGCCCGACAGAGTTCCAGCGCTCCTTGCAAGGTCAAGATACCCCAGTCCCACGCTGTTTAAAAATCCGAGCCGCTCCTTTATTTCCTTGATGATGCGGCCGCCGATAATCGCTTCCCGCTCCGACAGCTTCAGCTTGTCGAAAAATTCAAGCTCCTCCGTAACCGAAAGCCTTGAAAGCTCGGCGATATTAAGCCCGCCCACTGTTACGGAAAGCACCTCCTTGCGGAGCCTTTCGCCGTGACAGTCAGGACAGAGCGACTCCGTCATATACCTGTTTATATCCGCCTTTGCCCAGTCGCTTTGGGTTTCGTTATAGCGTCTTTCAAGATTGTTTATGACTCCCTCGAACTCCGTTTGGTATGTTCCGCGGCCGTATTCGCCCGAGCGTGTAACCGTGATTTTTTCGCCGTCCGTTCCGTAAAGAAGCCTGTCAAGAGCGTCCTTCGGCAAATCCTTTACAGGCACCTTGAGAGAAAAGCCGTAGCGCTTTGCAACTGCGTCAAAATACATCTGAGCAATAGAGCCCTGCACATAGCTCCAGCCCGAGCCCCTGATTGCTCCCTCGGCAACGCTCAAATTCTTATTAGGCACAATAAGCTCAGGGTCGATTTTCATAAACGAGCCGAGTCCGGTGCAGGACGGGCACGCTCCGAACGGATTATTGAAGGAAAACATTCTCGGCGCTAATTCGTCGATACTTGCGCCGTGCTCGGGGCAGGCGTAATTCTGCGAAAAGTGAAGCTCCTCGCCGTCAATTACGTCGATATAAATAAGACCGTCCGCCAGTCCGCCTGCAATTTCAAGGGAATCGGAAAGCCTTGACTCGATACCATCCTTTATGACAAGTCGGTCCACAATGACTTCAATGCTGTGCTTTATGTTCTTTTCAAGCTTGATTTCTTCGGACAAATCGTAAAGAATCCCGTCGGCGCGCACACGGACAAAGCCTTGCTTGCGCACAGCTTCAAGCTCCTTTTCGTGAGCTCCCTTTTTGCCCCTTACAATCGGAGCAAGCACCTGTATTTTCGTACGCTCGGGGAGCTTCATCAGCTTCTCGACGATAATGTCAACCGTCTGCTTTTTTATCTCCCTGCCGCAGACGGGGCAGTGCGGAATTCCTATTCTTGCGTAAAGAAGCCTGAGATAATCCGCAATCTCCGTCACGGTTCCAACGGTTGAGCGTGGGTTTTTCGAGGTGGTCTTCTGGTCTATGGATATTGCGGGGGAAAGCCCCTCAATGCTGTCAACATCGGGCTTTTCCATCTGTCCGAGAAACATCCTTGCGTAGGAGGAAAGACTCTCCATATACCGTCTTTGAC
>JBJESI010000254.1:0-4607 GCA_051882715.1 Oscillospiraceae bacterium | reverse complement strand
ATGAAAAGCGGCGCAGTTGTAAAAACCGCTCAGATTAACACGGATGTTTACCTCAGAACATGGGAAAACGCCGCAAAAGAGGGACTGCCGATACTTCATCTTTGCATGAGCAGCGGAATAAGCGGTTCATGGGCAAACTGTGTGCGCGCCGCAGAGGAATTTAATTCCTCCCACCCCGAAACTCCCGTTACGCCCATAGACATGGTTATGACCTCTTTAGGTCACGGTATGCACGTAATGGAGGCGGTTGAATTCGCAAATAAGGGCACTGACATTAAAGAAGCGGCAAAATTTTTTGAGGATGTAAAGCATAAAACCCATGCTATTTTCACAACCTCAGACCTTACCTATCTCTGCCGAGGCGGACGCGTAAGCAAGGCAGGAAAGTTCTTTGCTCACACTCTTAACATTCAGCCTATTCTAAAGTTAAATTATGACGGTTGCCTTCACATTTTTGAAAAAGGCAGAGGCGACGCCGACACGATGAAAAAAATCGAAGCGGCCATCGAAAAATTCTGCATAGATCCGCAATCGCAGACGCTTTACGTAAGCCACGCAGACTGCTTTGAAAAGGCAGAGCGTATGGCAAACCGAATCAAAGAAAAATTCGGATTTAAGGATATCTATTACAGCTATATCGGCTCAACAATAGGCGCTCACACAGGTCCCGGCCTTGTTTCCCTGTTCTTCTACGGAACCGACAGAATCGACTGAATAAATTTTAAAAACAAATCCCACTGCGGTGATTAAACGCACCGTAGTGGGATTTTTTAATAAAATTTTGATTAAGGAAATTATTTATTAGTATCCCATTCCGCCTGCGGGCATCTGGGGCATTTCCTCTTTTTCGTCGGGGTCGTCTGCAACAAGGGATTCTGTTGTAAGAACCATGGAAGCAACCGACGCCGCATTCTGGAGCGCACTTCTTGTAACCTTTGTGGGGTCAACAATACCTGCGCTGAGCATATCCTTGTATTCCTCGTTATAAGCGTCAAAGCCGTAGCCGACCTTGCCCTCACGGCGAATGTTATCAATGATTACAGAGCCTTCAAGACCTGCGTTAAGCGCAATCTGTCTGATAGGAGCTTCAAAGCCCTTAAGAATAATATTTACGCCTGTCTTTTCGTCGCCGTCAACCTCGTCGAGAAGCTTTTCAACAGCAGGAGCAACATTAAGCAAAGCAGTTCCGCCGCCTGCAACGATTCCCTCTTCAACAGCAGCCTTTGTTGCGGCAAGAGCGTCCTCGATACGGAGCTTTTTCTCCTTCATTTCAACCTCTGTGGAAGCGCCGACTTTGATTACGGCTACGCCGCCGCTGAGCTTTGCAAGGCGTTCCTGAAGCTTTTCTCTGTCAAAGTCAGATGTTGTTTCTTCAATCTGTGCTCTTATCTGAGCAACTCTGCTTGCGATATCCGCAGAGTCGCCTGCGCCGTCAACGATAACTGTGTTTTCCTTTGTAACCTTAACCTGCTTAGCCCTGCCGAGCTGAGCCATAGTTGTATCTTTAAGCTCAAGACCGATTTCCTCGCTGATTACCTGTCCGCCTGTGAGGATGGCAATGTCCTTGAGCATATCTTTTCTTCTGTCGCCGAAGCCCGGAGCTTTTACGGCAACAACCGTAAATGTTCCTCTGAGTCTGTTAAGAATGAGTGTTGAAAGAGCCTCGCCCTCAACATCCTCAGCTATAATAACAAGCTTCTTTCCTGCCTGAACAATCTGTTCGAGGAGAGGGAGAATTTCCTGAATTGAGGAAATCTTCTTGTCGGTAATAAGAATGTAAGCGTCGTCGATAACCGCTTCCATTTTCTCGGTATCAGTTACCATGTAAGGCGTAATGTAGCCTCTGTCGAACTGCATTCCCTCAACAACATCGCTGTATGTCTCGGCTGTCTTGCTTTCCTCGATGGTGATAACTCCGTCCTTTGTAACCTTTTCCATTGCCTCTGCAATAAGAGCGCCGATGCTCTCGTCGCCTGAAGAAACGGTTGCAACTCTTGCGATATCCTCGCTGCCCTCAATCTGCTTTGAATTCTTTGCAAGCTCTGCAACAGCGGTATCAACAGCCTTTGCAATACCCTTTTTAACAATCATGGGATTTGCGCCTGCGGCAATGTTCTTCATGCCTTCCTTGATAAACGCCTGTGCAAGAAGTGTTGCGGTAGTTGTGCCGTCGCCTGCTGCGTCGTTTGTCTTTGTCGAAACCTCTTTAATGAGCTGTGCTCCCATGTTTTCAAAGGGGTCTTTAAGCTCGATTTCCTTTGCGATTGTTACGCCGTCGTTTGTGATAAGCGGCGCACCGAATTTTTTATCGAGAACAACGTTTCTGCCCTTAGGGCCGAGTGTAATTTTAACTGTATCGGCAAGCTGGTCAACGCCTCTCTGAAGCGCTTTTCTTGCCTCCTCGCCGTAAACAATAACCTTTGACATAAAAATTCCCTCCTTATTCTACCTTTGCCAAAACTTCAGACTGGCGGAGAATTGTATACTCAACGCCGTCGATTTTTACTTCCGTACCGGCATACTTGCTAAGTAAAACCTTGTCGCCTACCTTAAGCTCCATTTTGATTTCCTTGCCGTCAACAACGCCTCCGGGGCCCACAGCTATTACTTCTGCAATCTGGGGCTTTTCCTTTGCGCCTGCCGCAAGAACAATACCGCTCTTTGTTGTTTCCTCAGCTTCTGTCATTTTAATAACGACTCTGTCTGCAAGTGGTTTGATTGTCATTTTATATTCCTCCTTAATCTGTTCATTTTTGTTTTTAGCACTCTTATTCACTGAGTGCTAAGTATAATATATCACCCTTTTAGCACTTTGTCAAGTAGTCTGCTAAAAAATATTAAATTTTTTTCAAAAAAAACGGCAGAAAATCTTTTAAAGATTTAACTGCCGTAATTTCAATAAAGAGATTTCCCCGTCATTTAACAGGTCGGGAACATCTTGCCTAAATTATCAAGTTTACTATTTCGGAACGCAATGCTACAATGTCGAGAATATCAACCGCGTCATCACCGTTAATATCGGCGATTTTAATTTGTTCAGCAGTAAGGCTTCCGTTTCCGACAATATACGACCTTGCCAACACAACATCCGTTATATCAATATTATTATCATTGTTGACATCGCCCTTTATAAAGTGCACGCACAACATTAAGATCTCTACAAATTCTGTATTAATGTTATTTTGTTCCATAAAATTATATAATGATTCATAGTCCTCAGATTTATACCTATCATCCGGGAATGTAACATTAACCATAGAAATCGTTTCGTTTCCGTACTCCCTATCATCAACTCCTACCATTACATCGGGATATCTCTCTTTTACAAAGTCTTTAATCATAGCCGAGATAACCTCAGGATCATTGATTTTACCTTCAACGGCAAGGGGAGGTTTTTCTCCGTACTGAAATGTCACGAGCGATAAATCAATGTTATTCGCATCCAGATATTCACGAATTTTTTCAGTTGCTTCTTTATCCAGTTCGAGATTATCCAACGGCACATAATCAAAGTGAACCACTAATTTTGTGATCGGATCCTCTTTTGTACTTTTTTGAAAAACAACCGTTCCCATAAGTGTATAGTAGTTTTGTTCTGTTAGATAATTATCCAGTATTGAATAGATTGTTTCGAGGTCTGTTATTTTATCCTCTGTTTCTGTAATAGCTGTCGGAGCGTCGGTTTCAATCGCAGAGACATCAATCATTGCTATGGAAGAAAGAACAGACAAACACAATAATAAACAAATTATTTTTTTCATAGTAATATCCTCATTTTAACCTATATGATTTAAATCAGGCTGCAACGATTTAAAATGTCAGGTACAGAATATCATAATTTTACCACTTTGTCAAGTATTTTACCAAATACGTGAATTTTTCAATAAAAAGCGGCAATAAACCTTTTTTAGATTTACTGCCGTTATCTTTACTAATCTTTTAACGCAACACTGCACGCAACCGCCAAGGCTCCCTTGCCGATATGACAGGCAACGCTTAATGAAAGAGGATTCATGACAAAATCAATGCCGGGAAATTCAGCCTGAAGCTGTGCTTTCCAGTCCTCTGCCTCCTCGGGATTACCCGAATATGCAAGCATCATGTGAACGTCGTTGCTTGCCCAAGCGTCTGCAAAACGGGTTTCAAGGTCCTTTTTTATTGCTTCAATCATTATTTTACAGGCGGCTTTTTTGCCCCTCGTCTTGGAATAAGCGTCAAGCTTTCCGCCCTGAATCTGAAGAACGGGCTTTAGGTTGAGAACCGTTCCTATCGCTGCTGCGGCAGGAGTAATCCTTCCGCCTTTTTTCAAATATTTAAGGGTTTCAAGAGTTATGTATATGCTGGATTCAAACTTTACCCTTTCGAGTATTTCCCGAATCTCAGAGGCTGTTTTTCCCTCAGCCGCAAGCTGTACGGCGTCAAGAGCGGACTGCCTTTGCGTAACCGAAATGCGCTGATTGTTTACTACCTCAACTCTTCCGTCATAGGTCTGAGAAAGCATTTGTGCGGTTTCGCAGGAGCTGCTGAGACCGCTTGACATGGGAATATGAACTATTTCGTCATACTCCTCAAGAAGGCTGTCCCAAAGGTCGGTCACAGAGCCGGGA
>JBJESI010000253.1:0-4614 GCA_051882715.1 Oscillospiraceae bacterium | reverse complement strand
GGTCGAATGTGCCGTCCTCTTCCATCTTGTGGAGCTGTTCAAGTCTCTGAATTCTTCTCTGAATGGTTTTGAAGTTTGTCATCATACCGCCGAGCCAGCGAGCGTTTACAAAATGTGCTCCTGCGCGCTCTGCTTCTTCCTTAATGGAATCTGCAGCCTGCTTTTTGGTTCCTACGAAAAGAACCTCGCCGCCGTTTTCGGAAACCTCTCTGATAAACATATAAGCCTCTTCAAGCTTCTTAACTGTTTTCTGAAGGTCGATGATGTAAATTCCGTTTCTCTCCGTGAAGATGTAAGGTGCCATCTTCGGGTTCCATCTTCTTGTCTGGTGTCCGAAATGAACGCCTGCTTCAAGAAGCTGTTTCATTGATACTACTGCCATTTGTTTTTCCTCCTGTTTGGTTAAACCTCCACTCCGCTTTGTTTTACAGAGAACAACTTTTCAGCACCAAGCCCTCTGCATACGGAATGTGTGTACTATGATGCCTTGATATTATATCACCTTAGATTTAATTTTGCAAGTGTTTTTATCAAATTTTTCATATTTTTTAATAACCGAGCGGTTTTTGCTTAGAATATTATCACGGTAAATCTCATAAACATTGTTCAATAAGGGCGGTTGAGGTTTGACTCCCCAATGCCCGAGTTCGGCTGAAAATCTCTGATGTTTTCCGCCCGAGAGGCGGTTACATCGGCCGTAGGTTATCATTTTTTCCGAGGTGATTGTTTTGAAAGCAAAATCAACGCTGAAATCCACGATTTTGTGGGTTATCATTACTCTTGCGGTGGGCTCTGCCTCATCTCTTTTTATTAAGGGCGCAAGCGAAATCTACACGTCCATGCAAAGGCCCGCATTTGCTCCGCCGTACTATGTTTTTCCCATTGTATGGAGCGCAGTTTACATTATTATCGGTATAGCCGCCGGGCTTATACGAAGCACGGGCTCGCCTTACCGCACGCCTGCGCTTGTGCTCTACTGTCTTCAGCTTATTGTGAATTTCTTCTGGCCCATTATTTTCTTCAGGCTCAGAAACTGCGAATTTGCTCTTGTATGGCTTATTCTCCTTTGGATAATGGTTTTCTCAATGCTCTTTGATTTCAAAAAAATCAACAAGCTCGCAGGATACCTTATAATACCCTACCTTTTGTGGCTGACCTTTGCCACCTACCTTAATTACTTCGCCTGCGCTCTGAATAAATAAATTGTTTTGTCAAAACTATTGACTTTAATATTGTAAAGTGATAATATAATATCGTACTATTACAATTAAAGGAGATATTTTTGATGAAAAAATTACTCGCACTTGCATTTTCAGTAGTTTTCGCCGCAACTGCCCTTACGGCGTGCGGCAAAAAATCAGACGCAAAAACATTTACGGTAGGCTTCGACGCATCGTTTCCTCCTTACGGCTATCAGGATGACAACGGCGAATATGTGGGCTTTGACCTTTCTCTTGCAGAAGAGGTTTGCAAAAGAAACGGCTGGGAGCTTGTTAAAAAGCCTATTGACTGGAATTCAAAGGACATGGAGCTTGACTCAGGCTCAATCGACTGCATCTGGAACGGCTTCACAATTAACGGCCGTGAGGATAAGTACGAATGGACCTCTCCCTATGTTGACAACAGCCAGGTTGTAGTCGTAAAGGCTGACTCCGGCATCAAGGATTTTGACGGTCTTGCAGGCAAAAACGTTGCAGTTCAGGCTGACTCCTCCGCTCTCGCGGCTCTTACAAGCACAGAGGATAACGACGAAAACCTTGCGCTTGCAAAAACCTTTAAAGAGCTTGTTGAGGTTCCCGACTACAACACAGCGTTTATGAACCTTGAAGCAGGCGCAGTAGACGCCATCGCAATGGACATCGGCGTTGCAAAGTACCAGCTCGAACAGCGCGGAGACGCTTTTGTTATGCTCGACAAGAAGCTTGCAACAGAACAGTACGGCATCGGCTTCAAGCTCGGAAACAAAGAGCTTTGCAAAACAGTTGAGGACACACTTATGGCAATGGTCGAGGACGGAACATTCGCAAAAATCGCTGAAGAATGGGGTCTTACCGACAGCGTTTGCCTCGGTAAATAAAAGATATTGTAATTTGTCAGGCAGTCCTCTCTTACGGGAGGGCTGCATAAATTATTTCAGGAGATTTATATGAATTTAGCCAACATCGTCCTTCAGCTTTCCGAAGGCATGCTTCAGACTGTAATTATATTCTTGCTGACACTGCTGTTTTCAATGCCCCTCGGGCTTGTTGTTGCACTTGCGAGAATGTCAAAATTCAAGCCTCTTGCGCTGCTTGCAAAAATATACATCTCTGTTTTAAGAGGTACTCCTCTTATGCTTCAGATAATGTTTGTATATTTTTCTCCGTATTACATATTCGGCATAAGCCTTTCCCTTGAATACAGATTTATCGCAGTTATTATCGCATTTTCGATTAACTATGCGGCGTATTTTGCGGAAATCTACCGTGCCGGAATCGAATCCATTCCCGTAGGGCAGTACGAGGCCGCAAATGTTTTGGGCTTTACAAAGGCTCAGACCTTTTTCAGAATAATCCTCCCACAGGTAATCAAGCGCATCATTCCGCCGGTAACAAATGAAATAATAACACTTATTAAGGATACCTCCCTTGCGTTTGTTATTTCATATGCGGAAATGTTTACAATCGCACAGCGAATTGCCGCAAAGGAATCCAATGTAACCTCGTTTATAGTTGCGGCGGTATTCTACTATATTTTCAATTTGATTGTGGCGGTTGTAATGGAAAAGGTCGAGAAAAAATTCGACTACTACCGCTGAGGAGGGCGCTATGAAAATACTTGAAATAAAAAATGCAAAGAAAAGCTTCGACGGTCTTGAGGTATTAAAGGACATAAGCTTCTCCGTAAATTCCGGAGAGGTTGTGGCTATAATCGGGCCTTCCGGTTCGGGTAAATCCACGCTTTTGCGCTGTGCTACCTTGCTTGAAACAATGGATTGCGGCGAGCTTACATATTTGGACAAGGCCGCCTGCAAAACCGTTGACGGCAAAAGCGTTTACTCCCCTGCAAAGGAGCTTAAAGAAATCCGCTCTGTTTTCGGACTTGTTTTTCAGAATTTCAACCTGTTTCCTCATTATACCGTGCTTAAAAACATAATTGACGCACCCGTTACGGTGCAAAAGCGCGACAAAAAGGAAGCAACCGAAACAGCTATGGAGCTTCTCGGAAAAATGGGGCTTGAGGACAAGGCAAATTATTATCCGTTCCAGCTTTCGGGCGGCCAGCAGCAGCGTGTTTCCATCGCAAGAGCGCTTGCCACAAGCCCGAAGATACTCTTTTTTGACGAGCCGACCTCTGCCCTTGACCCGGAGCTTACCGTGGAAATCTTAAAGGTAATACGCAAGCTTGCCGCAGAGCATATGACGATGGTTATTGTAACTCACGAAATTGAGTTTGCAAGAAATGTTGCAGACAGAATTATATTCATGTCGGACGGCTATATTGTGGAGCAGGGAGCTCCCGAAGAGGTTATAGGCAACCCGAAAAACGCAAGAACAAAAGCGTTCTTGACAAGCTTTAATAAATAAAACTCGGCTATGCGCTGTTTTTTGAAACAGGGCATAGCCTTTTTTGCAGGTGAAAAAAATGAAAATTACTACTCCCGATTATTTTGAAGATTTCAAATGCGTTTCCGATAGGTGCAAGGCAACCTGCTGTAAGGCGGGGTGGGAAATCGTAATTGACAATGAAACGGCAAAGTTCTATAAAAACCCCGACTGTCCGCTTGCAAAAGAGCTTTCGGAAGGCGTAAAAAAAGACAAGGACAAGGATTTGATTTTTAAATCCAAAAACGGCGCGTGTGTTTTTCTTCAAGATGACGGGCTTTGCAAAATTCATTCCGCCTTGGGGCACGGCGCTCTGTGCAAGGTTTGCAGGGATTTTCCCAGATTTACTTACGAATACGGGAGCCTTGCGGAAAAAGGGATTTCCCTTTCCTGCCCCGAGGCGGCGAGAATTATTCTGTCCAAAAGCTCGCCCGTAAAATTCTCCACCCAAATAACCGATGAACCGGTCACAACGGAAAACAACATAGACGCAGATTTGTTTTTCCTGATTTACAAGGCAAGAAGCGTTGCTTTTGCTCTCCTGCAATTCAGGAAATACCCTATTGAGCGGCGTGCGTTTTGGCTCCTTAAGCTTGCAAAGGCTCTGCAAAAGCAAATTGACAAAGGGAATTTTGAAAAAGCGGAAAGGATTTTAGAAAAATTTTCCGATGAGGAGTATCTCGCCTGTGTTTCGCCAAAGCAACGGCAGGGCGACATAAAGCTGCTTAAAAAAACGCTTATGTCACTTGAAATACTGTCTAAGGACTGGAAACGCACGGTTAAAAGCCTCGATAATCCTAAAAATCCGATTTCGGACTGTGAAACAGCCTTTGAAAATATTTTGATGTACTGGTGCTCGAAATATTTTCTTACCGCCGCCTACGACGGCCGCCTTGCGGAAAAGGTTAAGCTTTCGATTTTCTCGTTTATTTCCGTTAAAGAGATTTATTCGAGAATCGGCGGCAACTTTGAGTCCCTCGTAATGACCTCTGTGCAGTATTCAAGGGAAATCGAGCATTGCGAGGAAAAT
>JBJESI010000252.1:0-4615 GCA_051882715.1 Oscillospiraceae bacterium | reverse complement strand
TATATTCGAGGAAAAACCGCAGTGAATACTTGCGTATTCACGAGGATTTTGACGATGAATAGGCGTAAATATGCCGCTAAAAACTGATTGTGTTCGGCTCCCTAATGCCTTAATCTTCAACTACATGATATATTTTTTCCGCCGAAATGTCAAGGATTCTAAAAAGCTTATTCCGGGCATAATATTTACTAAAAAACAAAGGCGGTATAAAAATGAGAACAGGTAAAAAAATTATTGAAGCTAAGGAGAAAAGCGACTCCATGGGCTTTGGCTTTTTCATGGCGGCAACGCTTTTCGGGGTGCTTCTCGGAACGGTGCTGGTGTGGATTTTAAACGACTCTCAGCAGACAAGCCTCAAAGCGATAACTCAGGGCTTTGTGGAAAGCAGGGCAAATCAGGGCTTTTTGGAGATTGCGTCCTCCTCCTTTTTTTCGGCGGCTGTATATCTTATTATTGCCTTCTTTCTCGGATTTTGTGCAATAAGCCAGCCGATTTCGCTTCTTCTCCCGTTTTTTAAGGGAATGGGACTCGGGCTTTCCATGGCGCAGATTTACCTTGAATACGGATTTTCGGGGATTTACATATGTCTTGCGTCCATTCTTCCCAACGCCCTGATTGTTATTTTTGCCGTAATTTTGGCGGCAAGAGAAAGCATCAGGCTTTCAAATGTATTTTTGCACTCCGCCATGAGAGGCTCGTCCGGCGAGGAGAGAGGTCTTGTCAAAAACTATCTTCTCAAATTCACCATACTGTTCCTTATGGCTCTGGCGGCAGCTGTTGCGGACGGGGTTTTGTGCTTAATTTTTTCAAAGTTGCTGTTTTAGCTATTGCAAATAAGCCGAAAAAGCTATATAATCAAAATGGTATGTTTAAATTGAGAGGCAGACGCCTCTTTAACGCACAAAAAGGAGATTACTATGAGTTTTTTAGGCTTCGGCGACTATGAAAAGGCAGGTCCGGGCGTTGCCAAGGACGCGCCTAAGAAAAGACCGATTTTTCAGTTTTTCGATATTTATTTCAACCGTTTCTGGAAGCTCTGCGGGCTGAATATCATCTATTTTCTCGCTTGTCTTCCGATTATTACGATAGGCCCTGCAACGGCGGCTTTCACCTATGTTTTAAGAGCCTTTTCGCAGGACAGGCACGCTTACATTCTTCACGATTTCATTAAAATTTTCAAAAGGGATTTTAAACAGTCTTTTGCCATGGGAATTATCGACCTGATTATCTTCCCTTTGCTTGGCTATGCTCTTTACTTTTATTATTACAACATCGTCAACACCAGCAAGGTTTATTTCGTGTTCTTTGTGCTGATGCTTTCCATGAGCTTTATCGTAGTAATTATGCACTATTATATCTACATGCAGATTGTGCTTCTCGATTTAAAGCTGAAGCAGATTATCAAAAACTCTTTCCTTCTCACCTATATGGCGTTCTGGAAAAACCTGCTCACATTCCTCATCAATTCCGCAATAATCGCTCTTATCGTGCTTGTTACGGTAACGGTTGACATTTCCGTATGGCCGTTTATCCTTGCTTTTATCATGGTTATTCCTTTGTCGCTTATGGGGCTTATAATTTGCTTTAACTGCTTTCCCGTAATCAAGGAAAACGTTATCGACCCGTTTTATAAGGACAAGGGAGAAAAGAACCCCGAGGACGCCGAAAAGGACACCGAGGGCGTGGCTGTATTCAAGGATATGGGCGGCATGGAAGAGCCTATCAATCCCAAGAAGAAGCCGGTAAGCAACGCAAAAAGAAAATCAAGCGGAAAGAGAATAAGCTGATGACGGGAGATTTACACTGCCACACAAGGCTTTCCGACGGCTCTGTTTCTGCAGAGGAGCTTGTCCGCCTTGCGAAAAGAACAGGGCTTGATTATGTGGCTGTTACCGACCACGACTGCGTTCTGCCCAAGGCCGAAGCGCAGTCTCTTTACGAAAAATACGGCGCTCATGTAATTCACGGCGCAGAGCTTTCCTGCATAGACCCCACCACGGGAAGAAAGGTGCATATGCTGTGCCTGCTTCCCGAAAAAACGGACAGGCTCGACGCTCATTGCAGGGAAATCCAAGCGGCAAGGGACGCCGCAGGAATAAAAATGGCGCAAAAGGTTTCAAAGCTTTTTCCCGTGACTCTTGAAGAAATAACGGAATACAAGCGTGAGTCAAAAAGTATTTTCAAGCAGCACATCATGCGTGCGCTTGCGGAAAGAGGCTTTACGCTCGACTTTTACGGCGAGCTTTACAAGGAGCTTTTTAATGAAAAGAGCGGCTCCTGCTACGAATATGTAGACTACCCCGATGTGGATTTTATTCTCGGACTGATACGTGAAAGCGAGGGTACGGCAATCCTTGCCCATCCGAAGGTATATAAAAGCATGGAGCTTGCAAAAGCCCTTGCAAAAAGCGGAAAAATTCAGGGCATCGAGGTATACCACCACAGCGCCGACGAAGAAGCAAGAAGCACGCTTTCGTCTTTGTGCAGAAAAAATAACCTGATAATGACGGGCGGCTCGGATTTTCACGGAATGTATTCCGCAAGCCCGAGAACGCTGGGCTCAAACAGAACGGACGAAGAGAATTTACTTAGAATAATAAAAAAAGAGGCGTAATATGAACATCAAGGAACAGGCATTAAAATGCCACGAGCAGTGGCAGGGAAAAATTGAAGTAACATCAAGAGTAAAGGTAGACACAAAGGAGATGCTTTCGCTGGCTTACACGCCCGGCGTTGCAGAGCCGTGTCTTAAAATCCACGAAAATCCCGAGCTTTCCTACGAGCTTACAAGAAGGAGCAACCTTGTTGCCGTTATCACGGACGGAACGGCGGTGCTCGGCTTGGGCGATATAGGCCCCGAGGCGGGAATGCCCGTTATGGAGGGCAAATGCGCTCTGTTTAAATGCTTTGCAGGCGTTGACGCTTTTCCTATTTGCCTTGACACCAAGGACACCGATGAAATCGTAAGAACCGTTGAAATTATCGCAAAAAGCTTCGGCGGCATAAATCTTGAGGATATTTCCGCTCCCAGATGCTTTGAAATCGAGCGCAGGCTCAAGGAAAAGCTTGACATTCCCGTTTTCCATGACGACCAGCACGGCACCGCAATCGTTGTAGGGGCGGCTCTTCTTAACGCTCTGAAGGTGGCAAAAAAGTCTATTGACAGCGTGAAAATCGTGATAAACGGAGCAGGCTCGGCAGGTATGGCAATCGGCAAGCTTATTCTTAACATGGGCTGCAAAGACCTTACTATGGTGGACAGGGACGGCATTATCTGCAAGGGCGTAAACGACAATACCGAGGCAAGGCGTGAGATTGCCGAGCTTACAAACCTTTCCCGTATACAAGGCGGTCTTGACAGGGCGATTGAAAACGCAGATGTGTTTATCGGCGTGTCCGCTCCCGATGTTTTAAAGCCCGAAATGATTAAATCCATGGCGGAAAAGCCGATTGTGTTTGCAATGGCAAATCCCACTCCCGAAATAATGCCCGACGAGGCAAAGCGTGCGGGCGCATTCATAGTGGGAACGGGCAGAAGCGATTTCCCAAACCAGATTAACAACGTCCTCGCCTTTCCCGGCGTATTTAAGGGAGCGCTTGCGGTAAGAGCAAAGGAAATAACCGAGGAAATGAAAATGGCTTCGGCAAAGGCGATAGCCGCCATTATCACGGACGATGAGCTTAACACGGAAAATATTATCCCCAATCCCTTCGACGAAAGAGTTGCTGACGCAGTTGCAAAGGCTGTTGCCGATACCGCAAGAGCGCAGGGCATTGCGAGAATATGATAAAGTCTAAATCAAAACGCACAATCGCCGCCGCACTTGCAATTACGCTTGTTTTAACTGCGGCGCTGTGCCTTTGGCTTTTAAGCCGATTTAATCTGCTTCCGCAAAAAGCCTATTCCGCCGCGGATTTCGGCATTTCTGCCGTTTACAGTCCCTGGGATTTTAACGAAAACGGAATTGACGACTACACGGATATTATGCTCGGTGCAAGGGCGGACGCAGAAAACAAACCAGCCTACAACGGAAAATATTTTGACGGCGGCTATCCGCCCGATGAAATCGGAGTTTGTACCGATGTTATCTGGAGAGCGTTTAAAAACGCAGGCTATTGCCTGAGAGATATGGTGGATGCGGATATATCCGAAAATCCCAAGGCATATCCGAATATAACCACGCCTGACAGCAATATTGATTTTCGCCGAGTTGTAAATCTCAGAGTGTTTTTTGACAGGAATGCCGAGCGTCTTACGACTGATACCGAGCAAATCGGGGAATGGCAGCCCGGCGACATTGTTATTTTCGGGAACAACAAGCATATCGGAATTGTTTCCGACAAGAGGAATAAGGACGGAAAGCCGTATATTATCCACAACGGCGGACAGCCGTGCCGTGAGGAGGATTATCTTAAGCGTGCGTCGGTTACGGCTCATTACCGCTTCGACGCTTCAAAGGTAAATTCAAATCTGCTTATTCCATGGCATGAACAGTAAATAAAGCAAACTGCGGGAAGGCTTTCCCGCAGTTTTTCTGCTTTTGCATATATAAAAACATAAGCCGCACGCTTCTGCGTGCGGCTCAGGCTGTCGATAAACCCACGCATCGCAAAA
>JBJESI010000251.1:0-4617 GCA_051882715.1 Oscillospiraceae bacterium | reverse complement strand
AGCAATCGAATGAAACCGAAACCGCAGACGCGGCGGCGACTGAATATGAAGCTCCGAAATATTCCGAAAAATTCATAAAAACCGCCGATACATATAATTTCGGCGCTGAAATTGAGTGCGAAAACGGGATTTTGATAGACAGGAAAACAGGGAAAATAATTTGCGAAAGAGACGGCAGCGAGAGGATTTACCCTGCGTCAATGACAAAAATAATGACGCTTATCGTGGCGGTTGAGAATATCAAGGATACCGAGGATACCTACAAGATGACCTTCGAAATTCTCGACGATGCTTATTGGAGCGGCGCTTCCGTAGCGGGCTTTGCCCAGGACGAGGAATGCAGACTGCTGGATTTGCTTTACGGGGCGATTCTTCCATCAGGAGCGGACGCAACCACCGCTCTTGCCAATTATGTTTCGGGGAGCGAGCAGGAGTTTGTAAAGCTTATGAACGAAAAGGCGGAGGAGCTTGGGCTTGCCGATACTCATTTTGAAAACGCAAGCGGTTTGCACAGCGAGAACCATTATTCGACCTGCAAGGACATTGCGGTTATACTTGATTACGCCTTGGAAAATGAGCTTTGCAGGGAAATACTCTCCACATATCAGTACACCGCAAAAGCCACGCCTCAGCACCCCGAGGGGCTTTTCCTTGAAAGCACAATGCTTTCGAGAATGTACGGCGACGAGGCAGAGGGCATGCTTATACTCGGCGGTAAGACGGGCTACACAGCGGAGGCTCGGCACAGTCTTGCAAGCTTTGCCGTAAGGAACAGCGATAAAAACGAGTATATCCTTGTTCTTGCAAACGGAGCGGATAAGTGGAAGCCTGTTTTCGACAGCTTTAATATCTATATGTATATGACCACCGGCAAACCGCTCACAGCCGAGCAGGTTTCGCAAGCGTCATCCTCTCAAAATTGAAATAAATAGGTCTTTCGCTTAATAACAAAAAAAGATGAAAGACCTGATTTTTACCTTAGCTTTATGCTAAAGTCAAGAAAAATGTTGAACATTAACACAAAAAGGAGATAAAAATGAAGATTTATGATTTTAACGGACGAAAAAATTTATGCGGCGACCGGGTAAGAGAGGCAAGGCTGAAGCAGAGGCTTTCTCAGAGCGATTTGGCGGCTAAATTACAGCTTAACGGCGTTATTATTGAGCGGGACAGTCTGAGTCGTATTGAATCGGGAACACGGTTTGTTACAGACTATGAACTTAAGGTCTTCTCAAAAGTATTGAATGTTGATATATTATGGTTGCTGTGCTTTGATGAGGACTGCATCGAAGATTGATGAATGACTCTCCGCCGCAATATTAACAAAATAAATAAAACTCCGAATTTTTTTACGGTTCCTTAACAAAATTTGTGCATTGTCCATATATAATGTCTTGAAAATTCTACATTCAAATTTCATAAAAGATGGCAAAATGCACTGTAAAATGTGTTATAATTATCTCGTCTTTAAAAATACAAAGGCGAGTTTGCCTATATTAAAAAAGGAGAGAATGAGATGAGCAAAATCTTAAAAAAGGTTTTGACCAGAGTCGGAACGCTTTGCATTGCGGCGGTTATGGCTTCAACCTCGCTTACGGCATTTGCAGGCGAACAGCTCGGTCAGAATACCTTTGACGACGGAGTGGGTATTCCGTGGCACGTGTGCGAATCGGGTCCTGCAAAGCTTGATTTTAACATTGACAACGGTTCTTACAATGTCACAATTTTAAATCCCGGCGGAGCGGCGCGGGGCGGTGAGTCCAGATGGGACTGCCAGCTTCGTCACAGAGGTCTTACCATTGTGCAGGGACATTCCTATACCGTAAAATTTGAAGTAACGGCTTCAAATTCAGGCCAGCTCTACACAAAAATCGGCGATTTTTCAGGAGATTACGAGGTATGGCATAACGGAAGCGATGATTCCAACTACGGAAACTGCTGGAATCCGATTCAGCTTACGGCAAATCAGAAATATACCTGTAACACAACCTTCACGGCAACTGCCGACCATATGGTTCCCGGTGTAACCGAAATGGTTTCTGAATGGGCCTTCCATTTCGGCGGAGCAGGCAATTGGCAGCCTACGGACTGCTTCCCTGTGGGAACGGTTCTTAAATTCGACAATTTGTATCTCATCGACAACACAAGCGGAAAGTATGATTATATACATGAAGCAGCTTACGAGAGAAACGAAATTCTTGTTAATCAGATGGGTTATTATCCCGCTCTTGCAAAAGAGGCTACGCTTATCGTTGACGAAAACGATATGACTCCCAAAACCTTTGAAGTGCTTGATTCAAGCAAAGCGGTTGTTTATACGGGAACAACAAAGCCTGTGGGCTACGATGCGGACTCAGGCGACTGGGTGCACAAAATCAATTTCACCGATTTTAAAAAGCAGGGCGAAAACTATACGATTTTGTGCGACGGCAAAACAAGCTATCCCTTCAGCATAAGCAACGGTATTTACAACGGAGTGCTGACAAATGCCATTAACTATTATTATCAGAACCGCTCCGGCATAGATATTGAATCCGATTATATCACCTCGGGCGACAAGACATCCCTTGCTCACGAGGGCGGACACAAGAGCGATATTGCTTACATTCAGTCTGAATGGGTAAAGTCGTATAAATCGGACGGAAGCGATGTTGATAAGTCAAAAACACAGGACGTAACAGGCGGCTGGTACGACGCAGGCGACCACGGAAAATATGTTGTAAACGGCGGTATTTCCGTGTGGACGCTTAACAATATGTATGAACGCGCTCTTTTACAGGGCAACGCCTCTAAATGGAGCGACGATTCAGGTACGGTTGTTGTTCCCGAAAACGGAAACGGCTGTCCCGATATCCTTGACGAAACAAAATATGAGCTTCAATGGATGTTCTCGATGCTTGTAAAGGACGGAGAGTACAAGGATATGGTTTACCACAAGATGCACGACCACAAGTGGACCGGTCTTGCGGTTAAGCCCTGGGACTATGAGTCCGAATGGAAAACAGTCCGTATTATTAAGCCTCCGACGACGGCGGCAACCTTGAATTTCGTTGCCTGTGCGGCTCAGTCGGCACGCTTGTGGGAGGAATATGATCCTGACTTTGCAAAGCAGTGCATCGACCAGGCGAAGCTTTCCTACGAAGCTGCAAAAGCAAATCCCGAAATGTACGCTCCCCTTGATCAGGCTATCGGCGGCGGCGCATACGGCGACGACAACGTAACCGACGATTTCTACTGGGCGGCTTGCGAGCTTTATGCTTCAACGGGCGAAGCAAAGTATTACAACGATCTCAAGGCTTATGAAGAAGCCTTTGAAATGTCAACGGATTTGAGCGGCGGCGAGAACAGCGGTTCAAGAACCTCCTTCAACTGGGGAAATACAGCAGGACTCGGAAACCTCACGCTTTATCTCAACTCTCTTGACGGAAGCCTCCTTTCCGAAGAGGAAGCAAATACGGTTAAAAACAGCATCTGCTCTGCGGCTGATATCTACCGCAACCTCGAAAAAACTCAGGGCTACGGCATTCCTTATGAGGGAACAACATTCACAGACGCCATCAATATCGGAGAGGGAATCGAAGTTGAAGGCTACGAATGGGGTTCAAACTCGATGGTTGTAAACAACGCTATCGTAATGGCGTATGCTTACGACATCACGAAGGACGGAAAATATGCAAGCGGTGTTTCTGCCGCAATGGACTATATTTACGGAAGAAACCCTCTTGAATACTCTTACGTAACCGGTTACGGCGAGCATGCGGTTGAAAATCCTCACCACAGATACTGGTCTTATCAGCTTGATAAGAGCTTCCCGAAGGCTCCCGCAGGCGTTCTGTCAGGCGGCGCAAACTCAGGTATGCAGGATCCGTATATCAAGGGCGCAGGCTACACGCGCGGAGAGGTTGCTCCTCAGCTTTGCTATGTTGACAATATCGAATCATGGGCAACAAACGAGGTTACGATAAACTGGAACGCTCCGTTTGCCTGGGTAACAAGCTGGCTTGAGGATGTAGCTCCCACGGTTGACTATGACCCGAGCAGCGATACCGATATTGAAACAGGTACGGATACAGATACTGATACCAATAAAGATACAGACAGCGACAATCCGACGGACACAGATACGGCAACAGATACAGACACGGCAACAGATACAGATACAAACACAGATACTGCTACGGACACAGATACCGATACCGACACAGATACCGATACGGAGGACATTCTCCTCGGAGATGTGGACTTTAGCAAAAATGTGGATATCCTTGATGTTGTAATGCTGAGAAGCCACATCGTAGGAAATTCTGCGCTTTCTGTTGAAGCGCAGAAGCGCGGCGATATGAACAAAGATAATACGCTTGATATTCTTGATGTTGTAACGATAAGGAATATTATCGTAAACGGTTAAAAGATAAGGCTCCTGCAGTAAATATTGCAGGAGCAGGCTGTCGATAAACCCACGCACCGCAAAAATGTTGATTGATTATTATGCGTCTTTTAAAATGTGTGCGGTATTAGCGAAGTCGAAAACCAAAACCAATATATTTTCGTGCGGCGGATATCCGCCGCATTTTACTTTCTTCGTCAAGCGGCGCTCGGAGTACCGCCGTACACCTA
>JBJESI010000250.1:0-4619 GCA_051882715.1 Oscillospiraceae bacterium | reverse complement strand
CGATATGCAGCGTTCGCTTGTCAGCTCCGGAATTTCGCTTGTTTTTTTCTATCTAATACCGCTTGGAATTTGTTATTTCCTCTTTCCAAAGCTGTCTTTTAAGCGAAATAACCATCACTATCCCGGCTCGGAATACACCGCCGTGCAGGCGCTGTCAAAATTCCCTGCCGCATATTCTCTGAGTATATTCACGAATCTCGCTACGCTGGGAATCATCGCCTTAATCTGCAAATTACTCGGCACAAGCTCGCCGCAAAATATCGTTTCCCAGACCATTGAGCAGTCCTCGGGCGTGTACATAACAGGCCTGATTACTACTGCGGTTATTCCCGCATTTTTTGAAGAAATTCTTTTCAGGGGCGCTTTGCTCGGCGCTCTCCGTCCTTACGGCGACAAGGCCGCAATTATATTATCTGCGTTTTTCTTCGGTCTTGCTCACGGTAATGTTTTTCAATTTGCCTACGCCATGGTTTTAGGTCTGTTTTTCGGGTATATTTATGTCAGAACAAATTCTCTTAAAATAACAATGATTTATCATTTTCTCGTTAACGGAACTGCGGTTACTCTTCAATACTTGACAGACAGAGGATTTACCTTCATGTCTGATAAGGCAATAGGAGAAAGCCAAGGTGCCGACGGCATTTATTTTGTTTTGATGACCTCCCTTGTCATTGCGGTTTATGCCGTTGTTTTGATAGGTATAATACAAATCATAAAAATGCTCGTGAATTACATAGGCTCAAAGCGCCACGGCTCTTTTATTTCATTTCTTATCAACGACTGCGAGGGCGTGTCCGAGGCAAAGAAATACGCTGTGTTCTTCACAAGGCCCACAGTTATAGCCGCAACCGTTCTTATGCTTGCCTCGGTTGTAGTATCGCTTATTATTTAGCTTGTATAATCCTCGATTGCCGCACGCAAATCATCGTCGCTGCGAATATCCAGTCCTTTGCCGAGAAGCTCAATATCCGCTTCGGGAAGGCTTGAAATACACACATCGTATTCCGCTATAAGCGTATCTGTGTTGTAAGAAAACACTCCGAGCTTTCCGTTGCTTGATTTGAGAGTATATTTATATACAGATTCCGAAACAGGCGCCGCTAAAGCTTCTCTGCCTGTTTTGTCGGCGGTCATTGATTTTATGCTCGAAATACTCCACGCAAATATTCCCGATATGAGCAAAATCGACGCCATGCATAACGCAAGCTTAAGCTTCACTGTAAATCACTCCTTCAATAAGCGGTTTGCCGTAACCGCAAATCGCATTTGTTACAATTTAGTGTTAGAATTATTGCAATTTATATACATTTATTTTTAAATATTATTTTTCTCTTCACTTCACGTATATTTTGTGTTAAAATAAAGGTTGTATCAGATTAAACTTAGGCAAGATATTCCCGCCTCAAGACGGCGGGATCCATCAGTCAAATGAAAGGATGGTGTATATGTCGGATAAGAATACAAGAAAGCCCCCGGAAAGCGACAGAGATATTCCGAGAAAAAGGACTGCTTCCGACGCGGACCTTAAAAGAAGAGCAAACAGCTCTCCCGCCGTACGCAGGGCTTCATCTAAATCCGCAGTTGATAATAATATAAAAAGTACACATACATCTAACAAAAAGAAAAAGAAGAAAAAGCGCAATCCCGTGATAAGGGTGCTTAAGGTTTTCGGCGCAACTGTTCTATCGCTATTTTTAATACTTGTAATTACGGGCTCTATTGTTACAACCGCCCTCACTATATATATTATGAAATTTGCGGAGGACGACGATTACGAGCTTAGCATTGACGATATCAAGCTGGGCTATACAACTATGATTTACGCCTATGAAAACGACGGCTCCGAGGTTGAGGTTAAACGGCTTTACGATACCGCAAACAGGATTTGGGTTGATATTGAAAATATTCCTCAGCATGTTCAGGACGCCTTTATTTGCGCCGAGGACGAGCGCTTCGACACTCATCAGGGTGTTGACTGGAAGCGTACCTTCCTTGCTTTCGGAAATATGTTCCTGCATTATTACAGCTCGGACCAGGGCGGTTCCACAATTACCCAGCAGCTAATCAAAAACGTAACGGGTGATGACGCAAGAGAAGGCAGCGACGGTATTTCCCGAAAGGTTCGTGAGATTTTCAGAGCAATTCAGCTTGAGAAAAACTACACAAAGCCTGAAATTCTCGAAGCGTATCTGAACTACATCGGTCTTAATAACGGACAGGTGTGCGGCGTTCAGGCAGCCTCGGCTTACTATTTCAACAAGGACGTGTCGGAGCTGACAATAGCTCAGGCGGCCGTGCTTGCCGCCTTGCCTAAAAACCCCGTTATGCTCGACCCGTTCTATTATCCCGAAGAAAACAGAGCCCGTCAGCTTTATGTTCTTAAGAAAATGTACGACAACGGTGCTATTGATTACGAGGAATATCAAAACGCCGTAAATGAAGAAATCGTACTTTACTACGACGACGAAAACTCAATCCTCAACAATCAGGAGGCTGAGGACAAGTCGGAAAGAATCGCAAAGCTCAGCGAAAGCTACTACATTGACGCGGTTATCGACCAGGTAACCGAGGATTTGGCTGAAAAATACGATATTACCCTTAAAGAAGCAGAAACAAAGCTTAAAAACTCCGGTTACAGAATTTATTCAAATGTAGATATTGACCTTCAGCAGAAAATAGAGTCAAAATACACCGATTTTTCTCTCGTTTCCGGGTATAATCTCGACGAATACCCTCAGTCGGCGTTTGTCGCAATGGACTACAAGGGAACGGTTAAGGCTATCGTGGGAGGAATAGGAGAAAAGGCTACACGGGGATTTAACAGAGCTACCATGGCAAAAAGGCCGCCGGGCTCTACAATTAAGCCTGTGTCGGCATATGCTCCCGCTCTTGAAATGAACCTTATTACCTGGTCAACCATGATTAAGGATTCAAAGCTTATGAATGTTGTCCAGAACGGTCAGTCTAAGCCTTGGCCATATAATTACAGCAGAAGCTTTTCAAACTCGAATGTTCCCGTTTATATGGCTCTGCAAAAATCGCTTAACACTATCCCCGCAAAGATTATAGACCAGTTGGGAGTTCAGACCTCCTTTGACTTTATGACGCAGACTCTGGGCTATTCAACGCTTGTGGATTCAAGGAAAAACGACGCAGGAGTATATCTTTCCGATATAGATTATGCTCCGCTTACGCTGGGCGCTCTTACGGACGGCGTTATCCTTATGGAGCATTGCGCCGCTTATGCCGTTTTCGGTAACGGCGGAACCTACTTCCCGCCTAAAACCTATTCAAAGGTTATAAATTCCTTGGGCGAGGTTATCCTTGAACAGCCTGCGGAGGGCACATACGCTATCAGCCCTGAAACCTCATGGGTTATGAACAGAATGATGAAAACCGTTGTTGACGGCTCTTACGGAACGGGCAGAAAGGCAAAGCTTTCAACCGTTGAGCTTGCCGCTAAAACAGGTACCTCGGACGAACATTCCGACTATCTCTTTATGGGACTTACTCCGGACTATGTAACCGCTATGTGGATGGGTTACGATACTCCCCAGTCAATGCAAAACAAGACCTACGACTCATCAACGGTTTGGAAGAAAATTTTCGGAGATACAGCGGACGCTGCCGAAACCAAGGAATTTACAAAGAACGAAAATGTTGTAGAGTCTTATTTCTGCACATCAAGCGGTCAGCTTGCAAAATCGACCTGCCCCGGCACGTCCCTTGGCTACTACAAGCCCGACAATGTTCCGGGATATTGTAAATATCATTAAAAGGATTTTATATGCCGAATTTAAAATTTGTATGCCCCTGCCATTTCGGCTTGGAGAGCGTACTTTCCTACGAAATAAAAAAAATAGGAGGAGAAAACCTTACCGTCAGCGACGGCAAGGTTTCCTTCTTTGGGGACTTTAATACTCTTGCAAGAGCAAATATCTGCCTTTCAACGGCGGAAAGAGTGCTGATTGTGCTCGGTGAGTTTAAGGCGATGAGCTTCACCGAGTTGTTCGACAACACAAAAAATCTGCCTTTTGAAGAATTCATAGGCAAAAACGACGAGTTTCCCGTTAAAGGGTATTCCCTTAACTCGAAGCTTCACAGCGTACCCGACTGCCAGTCAATCATAAAAAAAGCGGCGGTTGAAAGGCTGAAATCAAAATACAAGCTTCAGTGGTTTACGGAAAGCGGCCCGCTTCATCAAATTCAGTTTTCCATTCACAAGGATAATGTAACGATTATGCTTGATACAAGCGGAAACGGCCTTAACAAGCGAGGCTACCGTAAGGGCACGGGAAATTCGGCTCCCATAAAAGAAACTCTTGCAGCAGGCATTGTCGACCTGGCAAGAGTAAGAGATTATTCGCATATTTACGACCCGTTCTGCGGCTCAGGCACTATCCTTATCGAGTCCGCATACAAGGCGCTTAACATTGCGCCGGGAATGAACAGGCATTTCTCGGCGGAAAAATGGGGTTGCGTTCCCGCAGATGTCTGGAAAACTGAAAAGGAAAAAGCCTTCAGCGAAATAAAGCGTGACGCCGAGTTTTTTGCATACGGGTCGGATATTGACGAAAATGTTGTTTCCTGTGTTCATTTCCTCGCCGTAAATCCTCTTG
>JBJESI010000249.1:0-4633 GCA_051882715.1 Oscillospiraceae bacterium | reverse complement strand
ATTATTATGACGACAGCATGTGGCTTATTCAGTCGGCGTCGGCGGTAGAATTTGAGTTTACGGGTACATACGGCTCGGTTACTGTTCACGGCGACCAAAATTGCTATGACTCTTGGGCTGAAAAAAGTCTTGCCCGTATAGGAATTTTTGTAAACGGAGAAATGGTTGTGGACGAGCTTGTTGACAATTTTGTTAAGGAATACACCTTCCTTAATACGGACGAGCCGATTGACGCAACCGTAAAAATCGTAAAGCTTTCCGACCCTGCGGAGTCCGTTGTGGGAATTAACTCGATTAAGGTTGCATCTAAGGACGGCATAAAGCCTCTTCCCGAAAAAGACCTAAAAATTGAGTTTATCGGCGACTCCATAACCTGCGGCGTGGGAGTTGATGACGCTGTGACGGGAATCTATCAGACAGCTTCGGTAAATTCGACAAAAACTTATGCGTATAAGGTAGCGCAGGCCTTTGACGCCGATTACAGCTTCTTTGCGTACAGCGGCTACGGCGTGGTTTCGGGCTATACCGCTTCGGGAAAGAAAAATACAAGGCAAACCATTCCGCCCATTTACGAGACCTACGGAACATCCATGGGCAAGCTTGCCGAAACTCTTGACCCGTCCGGGCTTTCATGGGACTTCTCGGCATGGCAGCCTGACCTTGTGGTTATAAATTTAGGAACAAACGATTACAGCTATGCAAAAACAGAAGAAACCAAGGCCGAATTTATCGAGGGATATGCGGAGTTCTTAAAGCAGGTTAGGAAGAACAATCCCGACGCACCGATTTTGTGCACTTTGGGGCTGGGCGGAACAGGACTTTATTTGAGAATAGTCAAAGCAGTTGAGCAATATACTGCCGAAACGGGGGATACCTCCGTATACTGCCTGAAGCTTTCCACCATTCAGGAGGGCGACGGCACGGGAGTTCAGGGACATCCTCTTGAGGTATCTCACGAAAGAGCGGCAGGCGAAATAATTTCCGAGCTGGAGAATGTTCTCGGCTGGAAAGCAAAACAGTAAGGAGTGAAATTATGAAAAAGATTAAAGCGTTTATTGCCGGAATTCTTGCTTTTTCAATGCTTGGAATTGCGGCAGCGGCAACGGGAGAAGAATATGAGAGCATCACGGAAAACGAATTCGGTGACGCTTTTGAAACCTCGTCGGAGGCTGAAACTCCCGACGAACCCGCCGAGCTTTCGGGCATAGCTTTTATCGGAGACAGCATTTGCAAAATGGGACAATGGAACAGTCTGTTTGAACGCTCCGATATCGACAATTACGGCGTGGGCGGATACACCTCGTCACAGGTGCTCGAAAAATTCAAAAACGATGTGGAAAAGAAATACGAAAAGCTGTTTATACTGTGCGGAATTAACGACTGGCGTTTGGACGGCTTCGGTACAACCTTCGAGCAGACGCTTGCTAATTTCAGAGAAATGATTGCGATTGCAAACACGGAGATGAAGGGCTGTGAAATCTATATAATCGGTCTGCTTCCCACAAGCGGACAATACGAGTCCTTTATTACCGAAAACCAGTCTCCCGCACTCAACGGGCTTTTGAAGGAGCTTTGCGGAGAGTATGAAAATGTGACCTTCATTGATTGCTGGGACGCTTTGCTGGATCCGGAAACAGGCTACGGCGACACTGCGCTTTCCGACGACGGACTTCATCCTAACGAGGACGGCTTTGCGAAAATCGCTCCGATAATCCGATACTATATTGACGGAACCGCTCCTGCGGAGTATGAGAAAGGCGACGCGAATATGGACGGCACCGTTGATGTTCTTGACCTTGTTATGATAAGAGCGCACATCGTCGGCAATGAAGCGCTGAGCGGCGAGGCGGCAGAGCTTGCGGATTTAGACGGCAACGGAGAAATTTCCATACTTGATGTTGTAATGCTCAGAAGCCAAATTGTAAACGCATAAATCCCGTCCCCTTTCGGAAAATTATCCGTAAGGGGACTTTTTCTTTTATCCTACAGGAAAGCGAAAAAATTGACAAATCTATATAGTGGTGATATAATGTAGGGTAGTCAATAATTCGGCAAGCTGTCTTTATAGGTCTAAAAGGCGCGCGGCAAGGTGAACGGGCAAAGTGCCCGAATTGGCTTTTGTCTGCGCCGTCGCGGTCTTGCTTTTTTGCTCTTTAAGAGGTGAATATATGGGGAATAAAATCAGAAACAGATTTAAAAATAAAAAAAGCGGTAAGAAAGATGCGGAGGGCGTGCCTAAGGAGTTTTTAGCGCTTGGCAGCTTCATCGTGTTTTTTCTTGTCGGAGTTTATTATTATTATCATGATACAATAAAAGAAAATGTTTTTTCTTCTGCTCCCAGCATGTTTGCGTTGCTTGCTTCGGCTCTTGTAGGACTGATGATTGTTACCTACATTTTCATGGAAAGCAGGTTTTACAGCTTTGAGCGTTTTGCAACGGCTCTTTTGCTGGTATTCGGCACGCTGTATATGTTTGTTTTTACACCGATGTCCGTACCCGATGAGGTCACGCATTACAAGGCGGCATACAAGTATTCAAACTATATGACCTTTCATTTTAATGACACGAATGAAGTTTTGAATATGCGTGCCTGCGACTATGAATTTATGTCAACCGCCAGCACCAGACTCGGCGCCGATCAGTATCAGCTTATGCGGCAGAATATGGATATATTTACCTCTGATACACAGATGACGCCATGCGAGACCAAAACCATTACCAGCAAGCCTCTTGCATATATACCTCAGGCGCTCGGATTAACCGTAGGACGAATTCTTCATTTGGGCGCATATCCTACGTTTTTTTTGGGAAGATTTTTTAATCTTTTGTTCTTTTGCCTGATGATATATTTATCCATAAAAATAATACCTGTCGGGAAGGCTGCGATTGCCGTAGCCTCCGTTTTCCCCATGACATTGCATCTTGCGGCGTCTTTTTCTTATGATACGTATACAATAGCGATGCTTGTCTATCTCGGCGCCTATATCATCAGATGTATTGCAGACAAGGATAAAAAGGTTACGGTTAAGGACGTAATAATTCTTGCCGTGCTAAGCGCTTTGGCGGTTCCGTATAAGATAGTTTATATCGGAGTTGCGGCAATGGCTCTCCTTATCCCTAAGGACAGGTTTGTTAACAAGAAGTATCATCTTTTATTTAAGGCCGCCATTGTCGGTGCGGCTGTTTTGGCTATCCTTGCGTCCCAGCTCACAAGCATTGCGAATATCAGCAACGGAGTTTCCAGCGGCGGCTCGTCGGATGCCACATATACTCTTTCTTCTTTGACAGCGGATTTTAAGGAAACGTTTTGTATTTTCTTCCGCTCCTTTGAGAAGAAAGCGGCGTTTTATATTGAAACATTTTTCGGTAGCACTCTCGGCTGGTTTCAGGTCGGTATTCCGATGTATGCGATTTATGTTGTTGCGGTTATTTTTCTCATTTCTCTCATACGCAGAGAAGATGAAAAATATATCGAACCCCGCTTCATTGAAAAATCCTATCTTGCTCTGCTGTTTGCAGGAATGAGCTGCCTTATTGTACTGTCAATGCTTCTTGATTTTACCCCGGACGGATACGGATTTGCTTACGGGGTGCAGGGACGTTATTGGCTTCCGATGATAACTCTTTTAATCCCGCTTCTGCGCTGCAACTGTATTTTCCGAAGCAAGCGCTCCGACAGAACCGTTTTGTTTTCAATGATGTTTGTAAATTGCTGGATACTTCTGAAATTCTTCGTCCAGATTATGAGGCAGACAAGCTGATTTTCGGCTCCCTAAAAGCAACGCTGTATAAAAAATAATTTTAAGGTGAAAAAATGAAATTCTTAAAAGGCTTATTTTCCGACTTGGGGCTTATAAAAAAGCTTTCGGTCAACGATTTTAAAGCAAAGTTTTCAGGCTCGTATTTCGGAATACTTTGGGCGTTTGTTCAGCCCATTGTTACGATTATGATTTACGTTTTCGTGTTTCAGGTGGGCTTCAGAGCGGCTGATACGGACAACGGCTACCCCTATGTGCTTTGGCTTATAGCGGGAATTATTCCTTGGTTCTTCTTTTCCGAATCGCTGCAAAACGCAACCAACTGCCTTGTGGAGTACAGCTATCTTGTTAAAAAGGTGGTATTTAAAATCGACGTGCTTCCCGTGGTTAAGATTGTGTCGTCGCTTTTTGTACACATCTTTTTCGTCGCCTTTGCGGTAGTGGTTTATCTGATAAACGGAAGGCTCCTGCCTTTAAACTTTATTCAGATTATTTACTATATGTTTGCCTGCATTTGCCTTGTTTTTGCCATTTCATATTTCACGGCTTCGGTTGTGCCGTTTTTCAGAGATTTTGCTCAGATTGTAAATATTGTTCTCCAGATAGGCATGTGGATGTGTCCTATTATGTGGAACGAAAATATGCTTCTTTCCTCAGGCAATGCCTTTGTCAGCACGGTTCTTACGAAAATTTTGAAGCTTAATCCCATGTACTACATTGTAAAAGGCTACCGAAGCTGCTTTATGGGCGGCGAAGGCGGCTGGTTTTGGCAGCACCCTATGCTGACGGTTTATTTTTGGATTGTTGTAGTTTTACTGTTCTTTATCGGACAAAAGGCTTACAACAAGCTGAAGGTTCATTTTCCCGATGTGCTT
>JBJESI010000248.1:0-4670 GCA_051882715.1 Oscillospiraceae bacterium | reverse complement strand
ATTATCCGCAAAAAAAGCCTTTCGCATAAGCTCCGTTCTTTCCTCGGGAGTTTTTGCGTCGTCCCTGTCGATGAGAACGTAATCTCCCTTTTTGATTTCATCCGTTAAGCCTATTTCCTTAACGGTCTCAGAGCCGCCCCACGCAACGGAGCTTCCCTTTTCCATAAGCGAAAGAGCCTTTTTGCAGGCTTCCTCTGCGGTGTCGCAGTAATAAGCCTCAAAATTTCTCTTTTCAAGATTTTTCAAAAGCTTCTCCGAAAGAAGCCTGTTCCTTGCTGAATATACGCTGCCGTTCATATTTCCTCCTTATCGCAACAAACCCACGCAGCGCAAGACCTGCGGAGCGTGGGCTTTTTAGACTAAAGCGTTTTTGCGATTTCTTTTATGTATTCTCTCATTCCGTCTTTTATTTCAGGGTGATTAAGCGCAACCTCAACGGCGGCTTTCATTATTCCGAGCTTGTTGCCCATGTCGTATCTTGTTCCCGTGAAATCAACGCCCAGCATTCCCTGTGTGGTTGCAAGCACCTTCATGGCGTCGGTAAGCTGATATTCATTTCCCGCTCCTCTGGGAATATTTTCGAGAATATCAAACACCTCCGGCGGAAGAACGCATCTTCCGAGAATGGAAAAATGGGAAAGAATTTCGTTTTCCCTGGGCTTTTCAATCATATCCGAAACCCTGTAAACATTATCCTTGATGTTTTCAACGGCAAGAGAGCTGTATTTAACGATAAGCTCCGTGCTTACCTCTTTAATTGCAAGAGCGCCGCCCGTTCCGTATTCCTCGTAGGCTCTGCATACCTGAGCGGTAGCAGGATCGTCGCCGATGATTACATCGTCGCCGTAAGCAAGAACAAAAGGCTCGCCTCCGACAAAGGTCTTTGCGCACATAGCCGCATTTCCCGTTCCCAGAGCCTCCTGCTGGCGTGTAAAGCATATATTTGCAAGCTTGCTTATTGCTTTTACCTCTTCAAGCGCCTCAAGCTTTCCGGAAGCCTCAAGTCTGCGCTCAAGCTCGGGAGAACGGTCGAAATGGTCCTCGATAACCGATTTCCCCCTGCTGAGAACAATCATAATATCTTCAATTCCGCTTGCCGCCATTTCTTCGACAATGTACTGAATAGCGGGCTTATCGACTATTGACAGCATTTCCTTTGCCATAGCCTTAGTTTGAGGCAGTACCCTCGTTCCGAGACCTGCCGCTAAAATTACACCTTTTTTCACCTTTCTCATACCCTTTATACCTCCTAATAAAGTAAAAGTAAATAATAAACTGCCGACATCAAAACAGAAAATGCAATTAAAGAAACCGTAACCGTCACAGGCTTTATTACACCTCCGCGTTTAGCAACAACGGCGGAAAACTCCTCGTCGCAGGTGACGCCTGCACGGATTTTACGCACCTTTCTTATTACATATTCCATATAAAACTTATTAAAGAACAGCCCCACAAGAATCTGAATTATAGTGGACGCCCATGAGGTTATTCCCGCAATGACCTCAAGCTCCGATACAAGAGCGTTTGTAAATATTCCCGACTGTTCAATATATCCCGCCTGCGCCATATAAGAGATGTTCAGAACAAGTCCCGGAATATCAAGCATCAGCGACAAAAGAAGAAGCGCTATCGCAAAAATCGGAAGCTTGCGGTAGAAAAGATAAAGATACCCGAAAAAGGTCGCCGACCAGTTCCATGACACGCTTTTGTTGTTCTTCTTCATATAAATGAATTTAGGAAGAAAATAAAGCTTATTCTGACCGAGATACTCGGAAACATCCTTAACGGTAACGCCGTCGTCAAGCTCTTCGTTCATATCCACACCCGCCATAAACGCACTCACGGGATCAAAGCCGAAAGCTCCCCCCGAAAACGGCTGACCGCCGTACTGAGGAGGCTGCTGCGGCTCCGAACTCGGATTATTCATCTGCACAAAGGGCAAAGGCGCATGACAGTTCCTGCACGCAGACATTCCCAGCGGATTTGCAGAGCCGCAGTTCGGGCATTGAACGAGTATATTGGGATTTTCATGAGGCTCCTGCTCGGGCGTATAAGTCCAGCCGCTTGCGTGCTTATCCTCATGAACGCATCTGCCGTTTTTCAAATAACAGTCCCTGTGATAGGGCGAGCCGCAGTCGGGGCACACGACAGCGTCATCTTCGGGCTTTATAGCCTGATGACAGTATTCACATCTTTTGAATTCAGCCATTTTAGACCTCTCTTTTCTCATTAGTTACATTATACCATTTAAAATAACATATATCAAGTTCCTAAATACTTTTCTAAAAACTTTTTTTAAAAACCTTTAAAAAACTTTACAGTTCCATTATTTTTATATATAATTAAACCACAGGATGTTCTCCGCCGTAAAACGGCGGATTCCATCTCAGTCTTTCAGCAGGGATAACCCCCTACTGAAATCCTGTGGAGCTAAAGCTCCCTGCGGCAATTACAATCGTCGCAGATAGATTTTACAAGCTTATCAAGCTTTGCTCCGATTTAAATATATACTTAAATACTTAAATTTAGCTGAAAGGAAACAGTATGATTGAGCTTGAACAGATAAAACTCGACATCGAGGCCGCAAAAGAAGAGCTTTCAAAGCTTAAAACCGCTCTTGCCCTTGACGATTGCAAGGCGCAGATAAAGGAGCTGGAGGAGCAGTCCGCCCACCCGGATTTTTGGAATGACGTTTCAAATTCGCAAAAAGTGCTTCAAAAAATCCGTTCCCTGAACGACACGGTTTCAGGCTACGAAAAGCTTGAGGCACAGCGTGAGGATCTTCTTGCCATGATTGAAATTGCAAACGAGGAAGAGGACGCTTCGCTTGTTCCAGAAATTACGGCGGAAGCCGACGGATTTACAAAAAAGCTTGAAGAATTAAAGCTTACCACTCTTTTGAGCGGAGAATATGACGAAAACAATGCGATTTTGACATTTCACCCCGGCGCAGGAGGAACGGAGGCTCAGGACTGGGCGCAAATGCTTTACAGAATGTATATGCATTGGGCTGAAAAGCACAGCTTTAAATTCGTGCTTCTGGACTATCTCGACGGAGACGAGGCAGGGCTCAAAAGCGCCAGCGTGCTTATTCAGGGAACAAACGCATACGGCTATCTTAAATCCGAATCGGGCATTCACAGGCTTGTAAGAGTTTCGCCCTTTGACTCGTCGGGAAGACGTCACACCTCCTTTGCGGCGGTTGAGGTTATGCCCGAAATCAACGATGATACCGATGTGGAAATCCGTGCGGAGGACCTTCGTGTGGACACCTACCGTGCAAGCGGCGCAGGAGGACAGCATATCAACAAAACCGAATCGGCTGTCCGCATAACCCATATTCCCACGGGAATCGTATGCGCCTGCCAAACGGAAAGAAGTCAGATGCAAAACAGAGAGTACGCAATGAAAATGCTCCGCTCAAAGCTTATTGAAATAAAAGAGCGTGAGCATCTTGAAAAAATCGAGGACATAAAAGGCGAGCAAAAAGAAATCGCTTGGGGCGCGCAAATCCGTTCCTATGTATTTATGCCGTACACCCTTGTAAAAGACCACAGAACAGGCTTTGAAATGGGAAACATTCAGGCGGTTATGGACGGCGAGCTTGACGGATTTATCAACGCTTACCTCACAGACCTGAATTTGAAAAACAAATAGAGAGGATTTTTAACATGACAAGAACAGACAAAGCTATTGAATTCGCAGCTGCAGCTCACAGCGGCGTAACAAGAAAGGCATCCGGCATACCGTACATTCTTCATCCGTTGGAGACGGCTGCCATAGCGGCTACTCTCACAGAAGACGAGGACATTATAATTGCGGCAATTCTCCACGACACCATTGAAGACACAAGCGTAACCGAGGCACAAATCAGAGAGAATTTCGGAGAGCAGGTTCTCGGCATAGTGCTGGGCTGTACCGAGGACAAAATGAAAGAGCTTCCCGCAGAGCATACCTGGCAGCGCCGCAAAGAACACACCCTTGCTTACCTTAGCTCTTCCGCTCCGCAGAATGTAAAAATCGTAATGCTTGCCGACAAGCTTTCAAATATCCGCTCTCTTTATTCCGATTACAAAAAAATCGGAGACGCAGTTTTTGAACGCTTCAATCAAAAGGATAAGTTTATGCACGGCTGGTATTATCAAGGCATAATTTCGGCTCTTTCGGAGTTTGACGGAACATACGCTTACGAGGAGCTGTGCAACCTTGTCGAAAAGGTTTTCGGCGGTCAGTTTGATTTGTAATAAGTATGGGCGCCCCCTGCCGATTACGTTTTCCCAAAGCTATTGACAATATGACAAAATTATGCTATAATTTACCCGAATTATGTGAAAAATCAACAAAATATCCATTAAAGCAACAGCATTTTAATTTTCTCGGTTACAAGCAGGCATAATCGTTTAAAGATGCTTGTATAACCATGCCGCAAAATGTCCCCCGCCTCTAAGTCGACGGGTTCCATTTCAGTCTTTCAGTAGGGGGTTCTAATCCCCTACTGAAACCCTGAGGAGCAAAGCTCCTTGCAACGGTTGCAATCGTAGCAGGCGTGATTAAGCGAGCTTATCAGGTCTTGCTCCGATTTAAAATATATGTATTATCATTATGGAGGTTTTACTATGTATTGCAAAAATTGCGGAAAAGAAATCGACAATATGGCTGCTGTTTGCGTT
>JBJESI010000247.1:0-4719 GCA_051882715.1 Oscillospiraceae bacterium | reverse complement strand
GCCGAAAATCGCCGCTATACTTGCCGTATAGCAAGATTTAAGGCAATGGCACGGGCTTTTTCAGCCGCCAAAACCGAGTTCGGATGCTCCTCCAATGCTTACTTATCTTCAATTACCGTGTATTGCTCGGAGGCGGTTGCTTTTGTTGCGTATTCGCTTACGGAAAGCACCTTGACCTTTAAAGGAGATTTGCCCATTGCGATTTCGATTATATCCCCTGCCTTTACATCGTAGGAGGCACGGGCAGTCCTGCCGTTTACGGTAACTCTTCCGGCGTCGCACGCCTCGTTTGCCACAGTACGGCGTTTAATCAGTCTTGTTATTTTAAGATACTTATCTAAACGCATTTTTACCTCACTGAAAAACAGAGCCAACCCTTAAAAGGTCGGCTCTGATAAATTTTAATAACTTATTTTGCAACTGCGTCCTTGAGAGCCTTGCCGGGCTTGAAAGCAGGAACCTTTGTAGCTGCGATCTTGATAGGCTGCTTTGTTGCGGGGTTGATGCCTTCTCTTTCCTTACGCTCGCGAACCTCGAATGTACCGAAGCCTGTAAGCTGTACCTTATCTCCTGCTGCCAATGCTTCGGAGATTGCTTCTACAACTGCGCCGAGGGCGATTTCGGAATCCTTCTTTGTTAAATCTGCTTTTTCAGCAATCTTTGCAACCAATTCTGCTTTTGTCATTTTGTTTTACCTCCAATTTTTTATCTAAACATCTTTTTCTTTGATGTTTATTCCCTTGTTTTTGCCTGTTTCCAAAGTGCGTCGAGCTCATCCGCGCTCAGCTTATCCAGAGTCTTTTCGCTTTCCGCCGCAATATCCTCGGCGATTTTAAAGCGGTTAATGAACTTTTCCGTCGCCGCCGTCAGAACCTCCTCGGAGTCTGCGCCCAGCTTCCTTGCAAGATTTGCACAGGAAAACATCAAATCGCCCAGCTCCTCGAGAATATTTGCCGAGTCGTTCTTTTCAAAAGCCTGCGAAAGCTCTGCCGCTTCGGATTTAAGATCGCACAAAGCGCTGTCGGCGTCGGGATAATCAAAGCCTGCACGGGCGGCGCGCTGAGCCACCTTCTGTGCCCGCATAAGAGCCGGCAAAACCTTCGGAACGCTTTCAAGCGTCTGGGTAAAGGTTTCCTGCCCCTTGGTTTCTTTTTTTATCATATCCCAGTTTTTAAGCACCTGGTCCGAATTATCCGCCTTCACATCGGAAAATATGTGCGGATGCCTTACGATAAGCTTTTTGCAGACCTCGTCCGCCACGTCCGAAAAATCGAAAGAATTTTTTTCGGCCTCCATTTGAGAATGGAAAACGACCTGCAGGAGCACATCGCCCAGCTCCTCACGCAAAAGCGCCGTATCCTTTTTGTCGATAGCCTCGACAGCCTCGTAGGTTTCCTCAATAAAATTCTTCCTGATAGACTCGTGAGTCTGCTCTCTGTCCCAAGGACAGCCGTTTTCGCTCCTGAGAAGCTTCATTATGGACACAAGGTCGTCAACATTGTACTTTTCCTTGAAATCAAATTCAGCCATAAAAGCCCCCTGAAAACAGTATGGTTTTATTCTATACCATTTTGTCAAAGATTTCAAGCCTTTTTGCAACTTTTTTTATTATTTTTAATGAAAATCGCATCATATTCTTACGGTTTTGGTTATTTTAAGAACTAAAAAATAGAAAACCGCCGCAATGATTACCGCAAGAGGCGTTGCCGCAGCCTGCGGCAGAAAACCGGCAAGTATTTTGCAGCTTGCCGCCGCAGAAGCTCCGCAGCAAACCGAACAGAACACGGGCAGTGCAAAAATCCTCCGAAATCTGAGATTTACCCGTACCTTTCTTTTAAGCTGACAGACGGCGATAATATCCGTCACGGCATACGAAAGCATTCCCGAAATAACGGCGCCCATTATATTAAGCTGAGGTATGCGGATAAGCAGGATATTTCCCGCAAGCCTCATTGCCGCCTCCAAAAGCGCCAGCCTGACGGTAAGCTTTTCCTCCCCGACAGCATGAAGAATACTTGTCAGCGGGATTGAAACGGCTCCGAGAACCGCCGCAAGTCCAAGCACCGCAAGCGGAAGCGCCGCAATCTGCACCTCGTCGGGGCGCATAGGATAAAGAAGCTCGAGTATCGGTCTTGCCAGCGCAAAAATGCCAAAGCCCATGGGCGCAGACAGCACAAGGGAAATATACATTACATTCTCCACGCTCCGCTTTATTGCGGCCTTATCACAGCTTTCCTTTATGCAGGCGATATTCGGGAGAGCTGTTTTTCCCAGCATGGACGCCGCCATCGGCACAAAGCTGATTATTGTCGAGGTCATTCCCGTGTACGAGCCGTAAATAAAGTTCGGAAGCTCCGAGAGCCCCAAAGAGCCGTCAAGCGCAAAGGAGTAGCGGCTGAGAAAATAGTCGGGGGAGCTTGCAATCGCAGACTTCAGCCCGCCGATAATGGTGGACAGGTCTATAAAAGACGAAAGGCTGATGATAATTCCCCCCAGCGCAATGGGCGCCGCAATGGTAAAAAGCTGTTTGCAAAGATGAGCCGAGCTGTGGGGAACAGGCGAGCGCTGAAGCTGTTCGGCACTTATTCCGTCGCCGAAAATGCGGTTTCTTATAAAAATCACAAGAAAGCCCGCCGCCTCGCTCAGGGTTATTCCCACCATTGCTCCGCCGACGGAAAACGGAAGCGCCGCGGCGGTCGCCTCGTCGTAGGTTGCCGCAGGAATCCCGAACACCGTCCTTACCGTCTCATACTGATTAAGACCTGCTTTTAAAACAAGCAGGGCAAGCGACAGCCCCAATACCGTTTTTACAATCCCCTCCGCAATCTGCGAAAGAGCGGTGGGGTACATATTCCTCATTCCCTCGTAATAGCCTCTCTCAACGCAGGCAAGACAGCAAAATACCATGCTGGGCGCAAGGCAGATTACGGCGCAGAGGCAGTTCGGGTTCTGTGCAATATAAACGGAAAAGGGTTTTGAAAGCAAAAGCATCACCGCAGTCGCCAGCACTCCCAGCAATGCGAAAACCGAGGCGGAAATTCTGCGGAGCTTTCTGACATCACGGTATCTCCCCTTTGCGGCGTTTTCCGCAACAAGCCTGACAAGCGCTGTGGGAAGCCCCGATGAAACCGCCGTATAAATCGGCAGAAACAAACCGTAAGCGGAATTGAAGTAGCCCATTCCCGTTCCGCCCAAAATATTTGTAAGCGGAATCTTAAACACCGCTCCGATTATTTTTGTTATTATCATGGACGCCATCAGTATGGCTGAACCCTTATACAGTCCCTGCTCCTTCATCGGACTCCTCCTGCGGCTGAAATTGCCGTGCAAAGCACAGCGTCATATAACTAAGATATATTTTCCCGCCGCTCCGATAATTCCCCAAACTGAAAAATTCGCCGCAAAGCAGGTTTTTTCTCTTGAAAAGCGCAGTAAAATGTGGTATCATTAAGACTAAAGTTACACGGGAGGCGCCTTTTATGGATTACAGATTTTCGCAGAGCATTTCGTCGCTGAAGCCTTCGGCGATAAGAGAAATATTAAAAAACACGGCGGGGACGGACACAATCCCGTTTTCTGCGGGAAATCCCGCTCCGGAAGCCTTTCCCTGCGCCGCATTGCAAAAAATTTCCGACAATCTTTTTTCGGAAAATCCCGTTGCCGCGCTTCAATACAGCATCACGGAAGGGTATTCTCCCTTAAGGGATTTCGTAAAAGAGCTGATGATAAAAAGCGACAGCTTTTCCGGCGGTGACGATATTCTCATCACCTCCGGCGCACAGCAGGCAATTAACCTTTCCTGCAAAATCTTTGCAAACGAGGGCGACGTGCTTATTTGCGAGGCTCCTACCTTTATCGGCTCTCTAAACGCTTTCCGTGCAAACGGGCTTAGGCTTGTGGGCATTCCCATGGAAAGCGACGGCATTGATATAGACAGGCTTGAAACCGCTCTTCTTAAAAATCAAAACGCAAAGCTGATTTATGTAATTCCGAATTTCCAAAATCCCTCGGGAACAACTATGAGCCTTGAGAAACGCCGTGCGGTTTATTCCCTTGCCCACAAATACGATAAAATCATTATTGAAGACAATCCCTACGGCGACCTGCGCTTTGCAGGCACGGAGCTTCCAAATATCAAATCCTTTGACAAGGACGGAAGAGTTATCTACTGCGGGAGCTTCTCAAAAGTGCTTGCTCCCGGACTTCGTGTGGGTTACGCCTGTGCGGATAAGGAGATTATTTCAAAGCTTACCGTCGCAAAGCAAACAAGCGACGTGCATACAAACATCTGGGCGCAGATTATCACTCACAGGTTCTTTCAGGAGTTTGATTACGCAAAGCATACCCTCTCGCTTTCCCGTATTTACGAGAAAAAATGCCGCCTGATGCTTGATAATTTGAATTTTTCCATGCCTGAAAGCATTTCATTCACCTCGCCCGAGGGCGGACTTTTCATTTGGGCAACTCTCCCCGAATCGGCGGATATGCCCGAATTTTGCAAAGCGGCCGCCGCAAGCGGCGTAGCCGTTGTTCCCGGCTCGGCATTTTTGGTGGACGAGAGCTCGCCCTGTGCGTCCTTCAGATTAAACTACTCTACGCCCACGGACGAACAGATTGTTAAGGGCGTCGAAATACTGAGCAAGGTCGCCCATGATCTTGGATTTTAAGCATTGGAGGAGCATCCGAACTCGGTTTTGGCGGCTGAAAAAGCCCCGTGCC
>JBJESI010000246.1:0-4730 GCA_051882715.1 Oscillospiraceae bacterium | reverse complement strand
CACAGAGGAAGCAGGTCCTTTTGCCGGCCTTAAAACCAACGATGCAAATAAAGAAATTGCAAAAAGGCTTGAGGAAACAGGAAACCTTTTTGCGTTAAAGAAAATAGTTCACCAGTATCCCCATTGCTGGAGATGCAATCAGCCCATCATTTACCGAGCTACCGAACAGTGGTTCTGCTCTGTTGACGGCTTTAAGGACGATGCGATAAAGGCGGTTGAAAGCGTTAAGTGGGTACCCGAGTGGGGCGAAACAAGAATTAAAAATATGATTCGCGACCGCAGCGACTGGTGTATTTCACGTCAAAGAATATGGGGCGTTCCTATCCCTGTTCTTTACTGCAAGGACTGCGGCAAGGCAATCGTTAACGACGATACAATTAAGGCTATTTCCGCTCTGTTCCGTGCTAAGGGCTCTGACGCATGGTATACTGACGATCCTTCCGAGTTTATACCCGATACCGTAAAATGCGAATGCGGATGCGGTGAATTTACAAAAGAAACAGACATCATGGATGTTTGGTTTGACAGCGGATGCTCACACGCCGCCGTTCTTGACGAACGTGATGATTTACAGTGGCCTGCCGACCTTTATCTTGAAGGCGCAGATCAGTACAGAGGCTGGTTCCAGTCATCGCTTCTTACAGCGGTTGCATGGCGTAAGCAGGCTCCTTACAAGACCGTCTGCACGCACGGCTGGGTAGTTGACGGAGAGGGAAGAAAGATGTCGAAATCCCTCGGAAACGGCATCGAACCCGAACAGATTATTAAGCAGTACGGCGCCGATATTCTCAGGCTCTGGGTTGCTTCCTCCGATTATCACAGCGACGTAAGAATTTCTCAGGATATTCTTAAACAGCTTTCGGAGGCTTACAGAAAAATCAGAAACACAGCAAGATTTATCCTCGGAAATCTCTCAAACGGAAACGGCTTTAATCCCGATAAGGACATGGTTTCAGCAGAAAAGCTGACAGAAATTGATAAATGGGCGCTTATTAAGCTTAACGAGCTCATCGACAAGGTTAATACCGCTTATGATGAATTTGATTTTCATATTGTATTCCATTCAATTCACAGCTTCTGCGTAACATATATGTCAAACTTCTATCTTGATATTGTTAAGGACAGACTCTACTGCGAGCCTGAAGCATCTGAGGCAAGAAGAGCGGCGCAGACTGCAATGTATATCATTCTTGACGCTCTCACAAAGCTTGTTGCTCCTATACTTGCGTTCACTTCCGAAGAGATTTGGAAGTATATCCCTCATAAGTCCACGGACGACACAAGAAGCGTAATCTTCAACGATATGCCCTCAAAGGTCGAGCTTGGCGATACATCTGAAATTGAGGAAAAATGGAACCGCATCTATGAGATAAGAGAAGACGTAAAGAAAGCTTTGGAAATCAAGCGTGCCGACAAGGTAATCGGCTCTGCTCTTGAGGCAAAGGTTGTACTATATGCAAAAGGCGAGCTTTACGACTTCCTTAAATCTGTTGAAAACGATTTGGCAACTGTATTTATCGTATCTGAGGCAACTGTTGCTTCTGACGGAGAGGGCGAGTTTAAAGGCGATTATGAAGGCCTTTCAATTACGGTTTCGGCAGCTCAAGGCGACAAATGCGAACGTTGCTGGACATATTCAACAACGGTTGGAGAATGTGCAGAGCATCCGACGCTTTGTAAACGCTGTGCGGATGTAATGCTCGGAAAATAATCGGAGGTAAGATGGTATATATTGCATTAGCGGTTTCAGCCGGGCTTGTGGTTGTTGATCAGATAATCAAGCTGGTTGTAAATCTGAACTTAATGCCATACGAAACAATTTCTTTAATAAATATCGGCGGCCGCGATTGGCTGAATCTTACTTATGTAAGGAATACAGGCGCAGGCTTTGGAATTTTTAAAGACCAGCGCTGGTTTCTGATTGCGGTCACTGCGATTTATGTTTCTGCATTGCTCTATTTACTCCTTTCAAAAAAAATCAAACAGCCCTTTCTTATTTGGAGCGTTGCGCTGATCATTTCCGGAGGAATCGGAAACCTGATTGACAGGATATTTCTCGGATATGTAGTTGACTTTATTGATTTAAGGATAATCAATTTTGCGGTATTTAATTTCGCGGATTGCTGTGTCGTTATCGGCGTAATTATGGTGTTTATATACGTACTTTTCCTTTCGGGAAGGAAAGAGAAAACGAAAGAGCAAGAAAATGTCTGAAATTAAAAGCTTTATCGTTTCGGCAGAAGAGGACGGAGAGCGTATTGATAAGCTTTTATCCTCAAAGCTTGAAAATTTTTCACGATCAAATGCGGCAAGGCTGATTGAAGCCGGTGAGGTTTTGCTTGACGCTAAGCCCTGCGATAAAAATACAAAGGTAAAGCTCGGACAGGTAATCACTGTTCAAATACCCGAGCCATCGCCTACTGAAATAATACCTCAGAATTTGCCCTTAGATATTGTCTATGAGGATGACGACTTGCTTGTTGTCAATAAGGCGAAAGGAATGGTTGTCCATCCTGCTCCCGGGCATTATGACGGAACTCTCGTAAATGCGCTGATGTTTCACTGCAAGGGAAGTCTTTCGGGAATTAACGGTGAAATCCGACCGGGAATACTTCACAGAATCGACAAGGACACAAGCGGGCTGCTTATGGTTGCAAAAAACGACCGCTCTCACATATTTCTTGCAGAGCAAATTAAGGAGCATAGCTTCAAGCGTGAATACGAGGCTGTAATTCAGGGGCATTTAAAATCTGCAAGCGGCACAATAAACGCTCCTATAGGGCGAAGCAAATCAAATAGGCTTAAAATGGCGGTTACAACCGAAAACTCAAAGGAGGCTGTGACTCATTACAGCGTTATTGAGGAGCTTGACGGCTATACGCATTTGAGATTGCGCCTTGAAACAGGGCGCACCCATCAGATAAGAGTGCACATGAGCTATATCGGCCATCCCGTAGCGGGAGACGCTCTTTACGGAGCAAAACCCGTTCCTGCTTTTGAAGGGCAATGCCTGCATGCCAAAACACTCGGATTTATCCATCCGGCTTCAAACGAATATATGGAATTTACGAGCAAACTGCCTGAGTATTTTGAAAATTTACTTAGAAAATTGAGGTGAGACAAAATGTGGAATGATATTAAAAAAATTATTCTTATAACCGATATGGACGGCACAATTTTGTCTGACGAGCTTAAAATCAACAAAAGAGAAATTGACAGCGTGAACGAGTTTCGCAGGCTGGGCGGAAGCTTTACTGTCTCGACAGGCCGTTGCTATCAGATGATGAAAAGATATGCTGAATGGCTTTCCCTCGACGACTGTGCGGTGCTTTATAATGGATGTGCGGTATTTGACTATAAAAATCAGGAGTTTTTATGGAAGCAGTGTCTCGACCATGACGCCTTTGATTTTATAAAGGAGTGTTCGGAAAAGTTTCCTTACACCGCAGTCGAGCTTCTCGGCGGAAAAGAGATTTATGTCACAAGAATGAATTCTCTCGGTATCAGACATCTTGTAAGAGAAGAGGTTAAATACGAAAACACAGACTTTGCTTCTCTTGAGGGCAGAGAACTGATTAAGTGCCTGTTTGCTCTTCCTAACGAGCATATGGCCGAGTTTTCGGAGTTTGCATTTAAAAACAGGCCTGATACCATAGAATGTGTTCAGTCCTCTGACAATTATTTTGAATTTTTGCCAAAGGGAATATCGAAGGCGGCAGGAAATAAGAAGCTTCTTGAACTGACAGACAGAAGCGATTACAAAGTTGTTGCAATAGGCGACTTTTACAATGATTTAGAGATGATTAAGGCGGCTGATTTCGGAGTTACGGTTGCTGATGCGCCGGATGCTGTAAAGGAGCATGCGGATTTAGTGGTGAGCAGCTGTGAGGACGGAGCAGTAACCGACCTTATCAAATATATTATTAAAAGAACAAACGAATAAGCAGGAGGAAACAATGGACGCAGCATTAGTAAGGCAATTACAAATCAAAGCTACAAAAGTGAGAATGCACGTAATTGACGGAACTTTTCACGCAAAATCAGGACATCCGGGAGGTTCTCTGTCGATAGCCGATCTTCTAACGTACATTTACACGATGAAGCTGAATGTTGACCCTAAAAATCCGGATATGTACGACCGTGACAGACTGGTTCTTTCAAAGGGGCACTGTGCTCCGGCTCTTTACGGAATACTCGCAGAGCAGGGATTTTTTGATAAGGCAGAGATTAAGAATCTGCGTCACATCGGTTCTTTCCTCCAGGGACACCCTGATATGAAAAAGACTCCGGGTGTTGATATGTCAACAGGCTCGCTTGGTCAGGGAATATCGGCGGCATGCGGAATGGCTCTTGCAGGAAAGCTTGATTCCGTTCCTTACAAGGTTTATACAATCCTCGGAGACGGCGAAATCGAGGAGGGTGAGGTTTGGGAAGCGGCTATGTTCGCAGCTCACTATAACCTTGACAATCTTATTGCTGTTGTTGATTTTAACGGACTTCAGATTGACGGAAAAATCACAGATGTCTGCTCTCCGCTTCCTATAGATAAGAAGTTTGAAGCTTTCGGCTGGCACGTAATCACAATGGACGCACATGATTTTAACGATATTGAGCGTGCTTTCGACGAGGCAGAAAAAATCGCAGGTAAGCCCGTAGCGATTATTCAGACAAGCGTTAAGGGAAAAGGCGTATCGTTTATGGAAAACCAGTGCGGCTGGCACGGTAAGGCC
>JBJESI010000245.1:1831-4812 GCA_051882715.1 Oscillospiraceae bacterium | reverse complement strand
AAAATACCAAAAAGAATTCATTATAGGCGGTTGGGGTTCGACTCCCTAATGCCTAGCGCATTAAACGGAGGTCATTATGGCTAATAAAGGTGAAATTGCGGAAAACTATTTCAGGAACGGACTTAACTGTGCACAGGCTGTGCTTGCCGCTTTTGAAGAAGAAACGGGACTGTCCCATGAAACGGCGCTCGCTGTTTCCTCGTCCTTCGGCGGAGGAATGGGCAGGCTCAGGGAGGTTTGCGGCGCAGTGAGCGGTATGTTTATGGTCGCAGGTCTTTTATACGGAAACAAGCTTTCCAAGATGGAGCATTACGCTCTTATTCAGGAGCTTGCGGCGGAATTTAAGAAGGAAAACGGCTCCATCGTTTGCAGAGAACTTTTAGGCGTGGGCGGAGCGCAAGCCCCCGTTCCTGAGAAGCGCACCGAGGAGTACTACAAAAAAAGACCCTGTGCGGAGCTGGTTCACATTGCGGCGGATATAATGGAAAGAAAAATCGCGGAGATGAATAAAAATGTTTGAAGAAATCAAAAATCAAACGGCTGAAGCTGTTTCGGAGCTTGTTAAAACAGCAAAGCTTTGCAAGGGCGATATAATGGTTATCGGCTGCTCGTCCAGCGAGGTTTGCGGAAGCAAAATCGGAACGGATTCAAATGTTGACGCCGCAAGAGCTGTTTTTGAGGGAGCTTATTCGGTTTTGCGGGAAAAGGGAATTTACCTTGCCGCACAGTGCTGCGAGCATCTAAACAGATGCGTGATTGTCGAAAAGGAGCTTGCTCGCCGTGAAAGGCTCGACGAGGTGAACGCAGTACCGCAAAAGAAAGCGGGCGGCTCATTTGCGACTGCCGCTTACGGCGAATTTGAGGACGCAGTCGCTGTGGAGGAAATTAAGGCTGACGCAGGAATTGACATCGGCGGAACACTGATAGGAATGCACCTTAAAAAGGTTGCCGTTCCCGTAAGACTTAAGGTTAAGAAAATAGGCGAAGCAAGCATTATCTGTGCAAGAACAAGACCGAAATTCATCGGCGGCGAAAGAGCAGTATATAATCCTGATAAAATATAACCAAATCGCAAATGTCCCCCGCCGCCTTGCGGCGGTTGCAATCGTCGCAACCTGATTAAGCAAGCTTATCAGGCTTTGCTCCGATTTATACTCAGGGTTCGGCGATTTTCGCCCTATCGGTGCTTTGACACATTTAAAGCGGGAAAGTACCTCTATTTGAATTTAGGAAAGCTGTAAAATAAAACTGCCGCAAATAAACAAGCATTTGCGGCAGTCTTTGGGCTTGATTTGGTTATTCGGCGTCCGTCAAGGCGATTGAGTAAGTCATGTTTCCTGTGTATGTTACTCCCTTTATTGTTGCGGAAGAGGCGGCGATAACAGGTACTACCTTATATTTTACACTTCCGTCCTCGGTGAAAGAGGCAAGCTCTACGCCGTTTACCTGATTTTTCCCGCCTGTTGTTTCAATAATTCTTCCATCGTCAAAAACAAACTGATAACGAAGAGAAGCGTTTTTGCCGGTTTCTGACTTTCCTTCGAGAAGCATCTGATTTCTGTACTTGTCAGTTCCTGCGATTGTAACGGAAATTCTTTGATTGTCAAGATAATTTACATTTTCCGCTTTTATTTCTACTTCTGTTCCTTCTTTTTCAAGCGTTACCTCTGAGGGAATTGTCACTGTATAAACAGGATCATTTTTCAGCGTGAATGTAAAATCTGTCGCCAATGCATCTGTTGAACTCTGATCTGCAACTGCGGCAAAAGCAGATGTTGCCGCACAAGAGCATAAGCAAAGCGCTGTGATAATTGTTGTGATTTTTTTCATTTTTTTGTCTCCTTTGATAATTATATTTTATATTAAGCGAATATAAATAAATTCGCAGAATATCGTGCTATTGAACAATCAGATCTGTTTTGATTTCCGCACAGTTAAGTGTTGCTCCGCTTTGGGGGTCGTAAGGAGTTATTTTTATCGTTAAATCATATTTGCCCTTTGAAAAAGATTTATCCAGGTAAAGCTGTTCAATCGCCATTCCCGGATTAATAAGTCCCGTTGTATAAAACGGTTCATTGTTGTCGGTGTATAGCTCGAATATAAAGCCGCAGTCGTTTTCTTTGGGATTGTAAAGAGTCATAGGAACGGTACAGTCGCAGGCGGAAAAATAAATCGTCGAATATCCCGGAATTTTTATTCCCGAATTTTTACCGCTGCTGTTTTGAATTGTTTCAGACCATTCAATGGCATTTGGGTCTTCCGAAAACTTGAATCCCGAGGCGGCGGGCGGGTTATCGCTTGCAAGGGATATGAGTATTATAACGGCACATATAAGAAGTCCGACAAGTATTGAAAATGTTGAGATTGCTATTTTACTTTTGATTGCTTTCATCATTATTCCTTCTTTCCGACTTGATTTTAAACTTCGTTTGTTAAATCTAAAACCAAAGTAGGGTTAATTATTTATAAAATATTACCCTGACAGACTAAAGGACAATTTATCAGTAAAAATTAAGAATTCGGACGGTTCGTATTATGGAAAAAACCAATGTAATGAGAATTTTAGACCAAAAGAAAATATCGTATCAGAGCCACTGCTATGCTGATACGGACGCTTTGAGCGGAACGGAGGTTGCCGCCGCTTTGGGGCAAAATCCGGAGCAGGTGTTTAAAACTCTTGTTACCGTCGGACATTCAAAGAGATACTATGTTTTTGTTGTTCCGGTGTGCAAGGAGCTGAATCTGAAAAAAGCGGCGAAGTCGGTGGGAGAAAAGAACGTGGAGATGATAAAGTCAAAGGAGCTTCTTCCTCTGACGGGCTATATTCACGGCGGATGCTCTCCCATAGGAATGAAGAAATTTTTCACTACGGTAATAGACGAAAGCGCAAAAAATCAGCCGACTTTCATGTTCAGCGCAGGAAAAATCGGTTATCAGGTGGAAATGCCGATAACCGAGCTTGCAAAGGTGATAAAATTTTC
>JBJESI010000245.1:0-1731 GCA_051882715.1 Oscillospiraceae bacterium | reverse complement strand
CATTTAACAAAAGCACTTAATGCTTGATACATTAAGTGCTTTTTGGCACCCCTGCGGGAATCGAACCTCGGGCTAACCCTTAGGGGATACCCAAATACAAGGGATTCTCATACCTTCTAATGCCTTAAAATCCTTTATTATCAAGGCTTCTTCGGATATTAAATGTTATGCTGTGTTACGGAATTCTTGCTATTTTCTCCTCGCTTTTGAGTGTCTAATCAGCAGGCAATTAGCAATGGGTTGATTTTAGGCAAACGGTTATATACGCAAAAAATATCGCTAAGTGACAACAAATCTTTCGTGCTGTTACCAAATACCGCCAAACTTGATTTTTCCTGTTTCAGTAACACAATCTATCTTGATAACCATTTATAAATCAGATATATTTCAAAAAACCACTTTCTTTTTTAGCACATTTATTTTTTTCTCAATCTCCTTTATAACAAAGATAAACTCTAAATCTGATTTACCTGTTGGGTCATCAATTCCCCAATCATCATCAAAATCTCTACCGATATAAGGACATCCAACCTCACATCCCATAGATATGGCAATATCAGGGGTAGGGATTTTTTCTATTGTTTTGCTGTATTGTGTTTGCTCCATATCAATGCCATACAATTCCTTCATAATCCTAACAGCATCTTGATTGATTTGTGGTTTGATTTCTGTTCCTGCCGAATAGAAATCAAATTCGTCTCCGGCTAAATGTTTGCCAAGCGCTTCAGCTATCTGACTGCGGCAAGAATTATGGACACAGAAAAAGGCTATTTTCTTCTTCATATTACACACCGAACTTCTGCAACAGCTTTTCAACATCAGCCGATTTCAAAACCTTACCCGTAGAAACAACCTTTTCATTTACGACAATGGCGGGCATACTCATCACACCGTATTCCATTACCTTTTGCATATCTGTGATATATTCCACTTCAACAGACAAGTCCATTGCTTTTACGGCTTCTTTTGCATTTTCATACTGCTCGCGGCAGGATTTACAGCCTGCACCCAACACCTTAATACAGCAGATTCCACTTTTTGCTTCGGGACAGCAATCATTTGTGATTTCATTTACCTCACTCGTCGGGCAGCCACAGCTACAAGCACAAGCGGGTGATTTCTTTTCTTCTTTCTGCTTATTACCAAAATTAAACAATGCCATAGTTTTTCCTCCTGAAATTAAATGATTAAATTTTGTATTGCATTGAAAAAGTAGCCAACAACGATAATGCCCATCATGCAGATTGCAATAAATATACCGAGTAACTTAGGCTTTACCGCTTTGCGAAGCATAATCAGTGACGGTAAAGACAATGTGGTTACTGCCATCATAAAAGATAGCACTACGCCAAGTAATGCGCCCTTTGAAAGCAGGGCTTCCGCAATTGGAATTGTCCCGAATATATCTGCATACATAGGAACACCGGCGATTGTCGCAAGAACCACACCAAACGGATTGTTGTCACCAAGGATTTTTACGATAAATTCTTCTGGAATCCAGTTATGAATAATAGCCCCAATACCTACGCCGATTAAAACATAAGGAGCAACCTTTTTTGCAGTGGAAACAACTTGTTCCCACGCATATTTTAAGCGGTCTTTGAAGTGCAGTTCTTTTTGCGGCACATCAATTGATCGCCCGTTGCGGATATATTCTTCAACTTGATTTTCAAGGTGTAGTTTTTCAACCAGCGTACCGCCTACGACTGCAATCACAAGACCAAGCACGAC
>JBJESI010000244.1:0-4837 GCA_051882715.1 Oscillospiraceae bacterium | reverse complement strand
ACCTGACCGATAGAAGCGCTTTTTATGATAGCGTCCGTCACGGCGTCAACCTCGTCGTCCTTTACAACTACATCTACGCAGACCTTTTGGAGAAGCTCTATTCTGTATTCCTCTCCGCCCCAGGAATGGGTAATACCGTTCTGCGTTCCGTGTCCGACAAGCTCGCTTACCATAAGTCCGCGGCAACATTCGAGCTTGTCAAGCTCCTTTCTTACCTCGTCCAGCAGGTCCGGGCGAATAATTGCTTTAATCTGTTTCATATATGTATCTCCTTTCAGATAATGCTGTCAAAAGGGGTTATGTCAAGGCAGGAGCATGTCTCAAAGAACGGCTTGATTTTTTCAAGCACCTTTTTTGTTCCGCCGACAAAGTCGCTTTCGGTGTTAAGGGGCATTATGGGATCGTGAACGCTGAGTCTGAGAAGCACCCAGCCGTCGGGGGTTGAAACTCTCACGCCCTCTCTGTTGTCGTCTGCGATAACAAAGCCTTCCTTGGTCCTGCAAAATTCCTCAAAATCCGAAATCACCTTTTCGCCGTAGCTTCTGAAATCCTCTGCCGTGATGTTAAAGCGGAGTTCTGCGGAATCCTTCGGCATTTTGAGCGCTCCTATAAGGTCTTCTGTTTTCTTTCCCTCACGGCTGAGCTTAACCGTTTTTATAATGATTTTCGTCATAAGATAAGCTCCGTCGTCGAGGAAATAGTTTTCTTTCAATGCGGCGTGGCCTGAGGTTTCGATTGCAAGCGGAGCTTCAATGCCCTCGCCGCAAAGTCTCATTGCCTCGTTGATTACATTTTTGTAGCCTCGCTTAAATCTGTGATGCTTTCCGTTTAAGTGGTTCTCGATAAAGTCCTTCAGACCGTCGGAGGTCACACTGTCCGTAACGATTGTAGCTCCGGGAGTGCTTTCCATAACGATAGCGGCGCTCAGCGCAATAAGTCTGTTTCTGTTGATTTCTTCGCCGTTTTCGTCTACACAGCCCGCCCTGTCCACGTCCGTGTCAAATATCACGCCCAAATCCGCCTTTGAAGCAAGAACGGCGTTTCTTATTGACTCCATAGCTTTTTTATCTTCGGGATTAGGAATATGATTGGGAAACATACCGTCGGGCTCAAGGCATACAGAGCCGCTTGTGTCTGCGCCGAGAGCGCGAAGCACGTCTCTTTCATAAAATCCGCCTGCTCCGTTTCCTGCATCCACAACGATGTGAAATCCCGAAAGAGGCTTGTCCTTTTCATCTGCACCCAGTTCTGCACAGATAATTCTGCGAAGCTCTTTGGCATAATCGGACATGAAGTTTACGGGAGTAACCTCGCCGTTTTTGTTGTCTGCGATTTCGATTTTTTCTGCGATTTTGATTATTTCGGAAATATCGGGAGAGTCCAGTCCTCCGTCACGGGTAAAGAATTTCAGTCCGTTTCTGTCGGCAGGGTGGTGGCTTGCGGTAATCTGTACCGAGCAATCTGCGTCGGATAAAACAGTTGTCATAAACATCGCCGGGGTTGAGGCAAGTCCGCAGTCTGCAACCCTTGCGCCCATAGCCGAAAGCACGCCGATTACATCTGATTTTATGCTTTGCGCCGTTATCCTTGAATCATGTCCTACCGCTATTTTCAGCTCCGACGGTTCCTTCTTAAGCTTATTCGAAATAAACCTTACAAATCCTGCGGTTATGTCACGCACAGCCTCGGAGGTGAGCGTTACCTCTTTGCCGAAAATATCGCTTGCGGTTCCTCTGATATCGGTGCCGCTTTTAAGATGCTTGTAATTCTTCATAAAAAACTCCTTGTGAAATAATATCACTTTCATTTTACACGCTTTTACGCTAAAAAGCCATAGTTTCACGGAAAAAAGTGCAGATTGCCGTGAGATTTGTTTTGTACTTGATTACAAAAAGGTTAAACCTGTTTAACAAATCGGTCACATAGGGGTTTGAAATGTAATATTTACATTTAATAGCATTGGTATAATGTTTTGACAAAATTCAGCCTACTTATACAAATCGTAATAAAAACTTGAACATAATGTTCAAAACAAGCATGTCAATGTTGAAAATCGAAAGAGCTTTCGTCAAAAAATGTTCAAGATTATGTTGAAAACGTTTAAAAGTCCTTAAAATAAGGGGACTGCTTTCACGGTCGAAAGTGCATTGATTTGTAACTTTATTTTAACTATTTGTAGAGAAATTTTTTGTATAAAATTTTCAAAATCTCTTGACAAATCGAAAACAGTAAAAGGGCAAAGAAAAAGCTCGGATTTTATCTTCGGAAATGCACAAAAATTTATTTTACGTCCTTGCCCGTAAGAAATTTTACCGTCCGCTCCAAGGAGTCCTTTGAGTTTTTCCAGTCTGCGTTGGGACCGCTGTTGCGATAGTCGTACATGGTGGTGTAATGCTCTACGTCCCCGCACAGCGTTTTTAGATAACTTGCGGTAAGCTCTTCCGCCGCCATGAGGAACATGGCAAGATCCTTTTTGGAAAGCTGCTCCTTTGCCGATTCGCAGAGCATAATGTAGTGGGGAAGGCAAAGGTACTCCTGCTCGGAAAAAAGCTCTTTAAAAGTCTTGTCGGAGGCATACATTTTCAGAGCGCTTTTTGTTAGATGACCGATTCCCCAGTTGACATTGTCGCATATAAAGCAGCTTTCCGTAATATTTTTACCCTTTTTTGCTTTTGCGCCTTTGCCCTCAAGGAGATTTTTGCTTTCAAAAAGCTTTTTTTGAACTTCCTCTAAATGAGTATGAGTCATCAGGGCAACGGAAAGCCTGTTTTTCTGTTTCAACAGCTTGCAGAAATGCTCATGGCAAAACCCGGATTTGTTCGTTTCTATGCGTATATCGGGCTCCATCATGGCGGCGCCCGTTATGTATTCAAGAGCGCGGCGTTCAAGCTCGTCCGTCATTCTGCAAATTGGACAGCCGCATTTCGGCTCGAAAATTTCCCCGATGGGAATTGATAAAATGCCTGCGTTCATAGTAATTACCTGCCATTGATTTTTTTATTTCATTTTAGTATAATTAAAGAGAAATATCAATACTGCTGCGGAGGAAAAATGGACTACTGTACAAAAAATTCCGCCATAATAATGAATCTTGACTGTTTTGAGCCCGCCCAGACTCTCGACTGCGGACAGGCGTTTCGTTTTGAACAAACGGGCGAAAACAAATTCAGCGGAATTGCAAAAAATCATTTTATAAGCTTTGAAAAACACGGCGACGAAATTATTGTAACAGATACTGATACCGAAACCTTTGAAGGGTTTTTTCTGAATTATCTCGATGCAAAAACCGATTATAAGGCTCTTCAGAAGCTTTATTCATCCGATCCGACGCTGAAATCCGCCGTTGAGTACGCAGACGGAATAAGACTGCTAAGGCAGGACAAGTGGGAGGCTCTTTGCTCGTTTATAATCTCTCAAAATAATAATATTCCGAGAATTAAGGGTATAATAAACAGGCTGTGCGAGGGCTTCGGCGAAAAAATCGAGGGAGGATATGCCTTTCCGTCGCCGAATACGCTGGCGTCCCTCGACGCCGAAGACCTTGCGCCCATAAGGTCGGGCTTTCGTGCGGGATATATTATCGACGCCGCAAAAAAGGTGGCTTCGGGCGAAATTGACCTTGACGCAGTTGCAGTAATGAACATTTCCGACGCAAGGAAGGAGCTTCTTAAAATCAGGGGCGTAGGGCCTAAGGTTGCAGAATGTGCGCTTCTTTACGGAATGTACCGCACCGAGGCTTTCCCGGTTGACGTATGGATTAAAAGAGTGATGGAACAGTTCTATCCGGACGGGCTTGCAAAAGAGTTTGCTCCTACGGCGGGCATTGCTCAGCAGTATCTGTTTCACTATATGAGAACAAAACTGACATAACCAAGCCGCAAGATGTCCCCCACCGCAAGGCGGCGGGATCGTCGCAGGAGTAATTAATCTGGCTTATCAGGCTTTGCTCCGATTTAAATTTTTACAAAACGATTGATTTTTATAAAGCAATGTATTATAATTAAAGGGTAAATTAAAAAGCACGGAGGTTTTAAAATGTTAGTTTCGGCAAAAGAGATGCTTAATAAAGCAAGAGAAGGAAAATACGCAGTAGGCCAGTTCAACATCAACAATCTTGAATGGACAAAGGCTATTCTTCTTACAGCTCAGGAAAATAATTCGCCTGTTATTTTGGGCGTATCCGAGGGCGCAGGCAAATATATGACAGGCTATAAGACCGTTGTCGGCATGGTTAACGGTATGCTCGAAGAGCTTAATATCACTGTTCCTGTTGCGCTTCACCTTGACCACGGCTCATATGAAGGCGCGCTGAAGTGCATTGAAGCGGGATTTTCTTCCGTAATGTTCGACGGCTCTCATTATCCCATTGATGAGAATATTGCAAAGACAAAGGAGCTCGTTAAAATCTGCGAGGAAAAGGGACTTTCCCTTGAGGCAGAGGTTGGCTCAATCGGCGGCGAGGAAGACGGCGTTGTAGGCGCAGGCGAGGTTGCCGACCCCAACGAGTGCAAGGCAATCGCTGACCTCGGCGTAACAATGCTTGCGGCAGGTATCGGCAATATTCACGGCAAGTATCCCGAAAACTGGGCGGGACTCAGCTTTGATACTCTTGCAAAAATCAAGGAGCTTACGGTTGATATGCCTCTTGTTCTTCACGGCGGCACAGGAATTCCCGAGGATATGATTAAGAAGGCTATTTCTCTCGGAGTTTCAAAAATCAATGTAAACACAGAATGTCAGCTTTCATTTGCGGCTGCAACCCGTGAATACATCGAAGCAGGCAAGGATTTACAGGGCAAGGGATTTGACCCCAGAAAGCTTCTTGCTCCCGGCTTTG
>JBJESI010000243.1:0-23731 GCA_051882715.1 Oscillospiraceae bacterium | reverse complement strand
GTCGGGAGGAAAGCAGGGCGTAATGTTCAGGGTTTGGGCGCCCGGAGCAAGAAGCGTTTCCGTCGTGGGCGACTTCAACGGCTGGGACGCAAATGCGAATTATATGAGCCGAATTCCCGATTCGGGCGTGTGGGAGCTTTTTATCCCCGGGCTTAAAAAATTCGACACTTATAAATACGCTGTGTGCGGCGTAAAGGGCGAGCTTCATTTGAAAGCCGACCCTTATGCTTTCCATGCAGAAACAAGACCGGGCACTGCGTCGAAAATTTACGACATCGGCGGCTATCAGTGGAAAGACGAAGTATATATGGCTCAAAGAGCCAAGGCAAACATATACAAGTCCCCCGTGAATATCTACGAGGTTCATGCGGGCTCATGGCGCAAATTTGAGGACGGAAACTGCTATGATTACAGGACTCTTGCAAAGGAGCTGATTCCGTATGTAAAGGATATGGGCTACACCCATATTGAGCTTATGCCCATTATGGAGCACCCGTATGACGGCTCTTGGGGCTATCAGGTGACGGGATATTTTGCTCCTACCTCGCGTTACGGCACTCCCCACGACTTCATGGCTTTTGTCGACGCCTGCCACAAGGCTGGAATAGGCGTTATCCTCGACTGGGTTCCCGCACATTTCCCGAAGGATGAATTCGGACTTTACGAATTTGACGGCGGCTGCTGTTACGAATATTCCGATATGCGTAAGGGCGAGCACAAGGCATGGGGAACGAGAGTTTTCGACTACGGCAGGAATGAGGTGCGCTCGTTCTTGATTTCAAACGCAAACTTCTGGTTTGATAAATACCACGTTGACGGTCTGAGAGTTGACGCTGTTGCTTCAATGCTTTATCTGGACTATGACAGGCGTGACGGCGAGTGGATGGCAAATATCTACGGCGGAAGAGAAAACCTTGAAGCAATAAGCTTTTTAAAGCGCCTTAACGAGGTTGTTTTTGCCCACAACAAGGGCATTATGATGATAGCCGAGGAATCCACGGCGTGGCCGCTTGTTACAAAGCCCACAAGCATCGGCGGACTCGGATTTAATTTCAAATGGAATATGGGCTGGATGAACGACATGATTTCGTATATGTCGCTGGACCCCATGTACAGGGAGTACAATCACGACAAGCTTACCTTCTCGCTGTTCTATGCGTTCTCCGAGAACTATGTTCTCCCCCTGTCGCATGACGAGGTTGTTTACGGCAAATGCTCGCTTGTTCAGAAGATGGGCGCGGCGTTTTACGAGGATAAGTTCGCTTTGCTTCGTGCGTTTTTGGCATATATGATGCTCCATCCCGGAAAGAAGCTTCTCTTCATGGGACAGGAATTCGCCCAGTTTGACGAGTGGAATTATGAAGAACAGCTTCAGTGGAAGATGCTTGACTATCCGATGCATCAAAAGACTCAGGATTATGTAAAGAAGCTGAACCGCCTTTACAAGACGAGGACTCCGCTTTGGCAGAACGACAGCTCGTGGGACGGCTTTAAGTGGATTGCCCATGACGACTACAAGCAAAACGTAATCGCATTCAGGCGAATTGACGACGCAGGCGACGAGGTCATTGCGGTGTGCAATTTCTCGTCAAAGACTTATGAAAACTATTGTATAGGCGTTCCCTATATCGGAGCTTATACCGAAATTTTAAATACCGACGCCGAGGAATTCGGAGGAAAGGGACAGAAAAACGGAAGAATCAACGCCAAGAAAAAGGGTATGCATGACCTGCCGTATTCGGTATCCTTAACGCTGCCTGCATTCTCAGCAGTGCTGCTCTCCAAGAAGAAACCGGCGGAGAAGAAACCGGCAAAGAAAATGCCGGCGAAGAAAAAATAAACAGGAGGCAAAAATGTTTGTAAGAAAAGAATGCGTTGCTATGCTTCTCGCAGGCGGACAGGGAAGCAGACTGTATTCGCTGACAAAAAATGTTGCAAAGCCCGCAGTACCGTACGGAGGAAAATACAGAATCATTGATTTCCCGCTGTCAAACTGCGTTAATTCGGGAATTGATACGGTGGGAGTTTTGACTCAGTATCAGCCTCTTGAGCTTAATGATTATATCGGAAACGGACAGCCTTGGGACTTGGACAGAGTTCACGGCGGAGTGCATGTGCTTCCTCCCTACGAGTCGAAGCTCGGCGCTTCGTGGTACAAGGGAACCGCCAATGCGATTTATCAGAACATAAGCTTTATTGAAAGATACAGCCCCAAATACGTTATAATTCTTTCGGGCGACCACATATACAAGATGGATTATTCACAGATGCTCCAGTTCCATAAGGAAAAGGGCGCGGACTGCACCATCGCTGTTTTGGAGGTGCCCATTGAGGAGGCTCCCCGTTTCGGAATTATGAGCGCCGACGAAAACGGCAAAATTTACGATTTCGAGGAGAAGCCCAAGGAGCCTAAGAGCAACCTTGCCTCCATGGGCGTGTACATTTTCACTTGGGATAAGCTTAGGGCATATCTTATTGAAAATGAAAACGACGAAACCGCTTCAAAGGATTTCGGAAAGAATATAATCCCCATGATGCTGGGCGCAGGCGAGAAGCTTTTCGCTTATCATTTCGACGGCTACTGGAAGGACGTCGGTACAATCGACAGCCTTTGGGAGGCGAATATGGATCTTCTTGACCCGAATGTTCCGCTGGAGCTTTACGACAAGAAGTGGAAGATTTACTCCCGCAATATGGCTCTTCCTCCGCATTACATAGGACCTGACGCAAAGGTTGAAAATTCAATGATAGCCGAAGGCTGCGAGATTTACGGCGAGATTGACTTCTCGGTTTTGTATTCGGGAGTCACCGTGGAGGAGGGCGCAGTTGTCAAGGACAGCATTGTAATGCCCAACACCGTAATTAAATCGGGCGCAGTCGTTGAATATGCAATAGTCGGTCAGGACTGTGTTGTGGGAAAGGGCTCGGTAATCGGAGCAAGACCCGAATCCATTGAGAACAAGGCTGACTGGGGCGTAAGCGTTGTCGGTCACGGCGAGGTTCTTGAGGAAAACACAGTTGTTTTGCCTAAGCAAATATACGATACAAAAAAGTAAGGGGAAAAAGAGATGCCTAATATGGGAAATGTAATGGGAATAATTTTTGCAAACTCTCACGACGAATCCGTTCATGAGCTGACCACAGTCCGCACAATGGGTTCCGTGCCTTTCGGCGGAAGATACAGAATGATTGATTTTCCTCTTTCAAATATGGTTAACTCGGGTATAACAACCGTCGGAGTAATCACAAGGTCGAATTATCTCAGTCTTCTTGACCATCTCAAGTCGGGACGTGAGTGGGATTTGCTGAGAAAGGACGGGGGACTGCGTGTTCTTCCTCCGTTCAGCAGAGCGGGCACGGGAATGTACCGCGGCAGCATGGAGGCTCTTGCGGGAGCAATCGGATTTATAAGAGAAACAAAAGCCGAGTATGTGGTCATGAGCGACTGCGATATTGTAGCGAATATTGATTACAGAAGCATTGTGGAAAGCCACATAAAATCGGGAGCGGATATTACCTCGGTTTATTTTAAGGAAAGCTGTACCGGTCCCGCTCTCAGAAACAAAACTGTCTACAATCTCGGCAGCGACGGCAGAATTGAGGAAATGCTCATCAATCCCGAACTTCCGGGAGTAGGAGAGCGTGAATACAATATCAGCGCAGATATGTATGTAATCAAAAAGGCCTTGCTTGAAGATATAATCCTTGAAGCTTCTGCGAAGAATTTCCTCAGCTTTGAGATTGATGTGCTTCAGAAGAAGCTTTCGGATATGGTGATAAAGGGCTATGAGTTCAACGGAATTTATGAGCATATCGACACTATTCTCGGATACTTCAATTCCAATATGAATATGCTCGATCCTCAGAAGAGGAAGAAAATATTCCTGCCCGAGGCGCCTATTTACACCAAGGTAAGGGACGAGGTCCCCGTAAAATACGGTCTCGATTCAAAGGTTAAAAACTCGCTTATTGCAGACGGCTGCATAATTGAGGGAGAGGTTGAAAACTGCATACTTTTCCGAGGCGTTACAATCGGAAAAGGAGCGTCTGTGAAGAACTCCATTATAATGCAGGGAACATCAATCGGCCAGGGCAGTACGGTGAATTACACCATAACCGACAAGGATGTAACGATTGAAGAAAACCGCTCACTGCAAGGTTCAGATAAATACCCTGTTTATATCAACAAGGGAGCGACAGTTTAAGTTAACGGCACGCCGCCTGAAAAAGCGGCTGTACAAGATTGGAGAAATACTATGAAAATACTTTATGTTGCAAGCGAGGCTGCGCCTTTTGCGGCTTCGGGCGGACTTGCCGATGTTGCAGGCTCGCTTCCTAAGGCGATTACCGCCGCAGGCCATGACTGCAGGGTTGTTATCCCGCTTTACGGTCTGAAGATGCACGCATTCCGCGAAAGTCTTAAATATATCACAAGCTTTTCTGTTCCCGTTGCATGGAGAAATCAGTACTGCGGTGTTTTTGAGCTTGTCCGTGACGGCGTTACGTTCTACTTCATCGACAACGAGTATTATTTCCTCAGAGAGGGACTTTACGGATACTACGACGATGCTGAACGCTTCGCATATTTTTCAAGAGCCGTTCTTGAGATGCTAAACTACATTGACTTTAAGCCCGATATCATTCACTGCAACGACTGGCAGTCGGCTCTGACTCCTGTTTATTACGATGTTTTCTACCGTTACAAGAGGGGCTTTGAGAATATCAAGACGGTCTTCACCATTCACAATATTCTCTATCAGGGACAGTACGGAATGGAGCTGATGACCGAGGTTCTCGGAATACCGCTTTATCATTCCAACATTTTGGAGTACGATAAATGCTGTAACTTTATGAAGGGCGCCATTGAGGTTTCCAACAAGATAACAACGGTAAGCCCTACATATGCTCTGGAAATTCTTGACCCGTATTTCGGACATAATCTTGACAGAATTCTCAGGACAAAGCAGTACAAGACCTGCGGCTTCCTAAACGGAATTGACACGGAAAGCTATAATCCCGAAACGGATACTGCGATTTACGCTAATTTCAGTGCTTCCAATAAAAAGGGTAAGGCGGAGTGCAAGAAAAAGCTGCTGGAGGAAATGGGGCTTCCCGACGGTCCTGAGCCTGTAATCGGAATTGTTACAAGGTTTGTTAAGCACAAGGGACTCGACCTTATCAGATATGCCTTTGACAGAATTATCTCCATGGGCTACAAGGTTGTTGTGCTGGGCTCGGGCGATAAGGAGTTTGAGGACTTCTTTATGTCGATGAAGTACCGCTATCCCGAAAAGGTTGCCGTTACATTGGGCTTTATCCCTGCTCTTTCCCGCAAGATTTATGCAGGCGCGGATATGTTCCTTATGCCGTCGCAGACAGAGCCCTGCGGCCTTGCTCAGATGATTGCTTTGCGCTACGGCACAATCCCGATTGTCCGTGAAACAGGCGGACTTAAAGACAGCATCACCGATTGCGGAGGCAAGGGCGGAAACGGATTTACATTCAAGACCTACAACGGCGACGATATGCTTGACGCAATCTGGAGAGCCTACGACTATTATCAGAACCGCCAGAAGTGGGGCAAGCTTGTTACCAACGCTTTGAAAAACGATTTCAGCTGGGCACGTTCGGCAGAGCTTTATCTTGGTCTTTACAGAGAGCTTTGCGGACAGTAAAATTTGAAAGCAATAAAATAAAAGCACCCGCCGAATTTTATTTCGGTGGGTGCTTTCAGTCTGTCGGGAAACCTACGCATAAAGTGTTGATTGATTTACCTAAGCTATATCATCTTTCCGAAAATAAGACCGCACAGCAAAGTCACTGCGCTTGTGATTACGGAAGCGATGATTTTTTCCCAGCGCTTTTGCGGAAGCCCTCTGAGCTCGTTGACGGTGTTTTTAAGCTCCGACAGGGTATCTATTATGCTCGAGAGCTTCTCATCGACGCACGCCTGCGTAAGAGCGACGGAATTTACCTTTGAAAAAAGGATTTCGCTGTCACGCTCAAGCTTTTCTATACGCCCGAGAAGTGAGTCGAAGCGCTGGGAGGACTTTACGATTTTTCTGTCCATTTTATCCTCCTATATTGCTGTAATAGTCGTCGTAGTAATAGAGAGTTGTGATTACCTTTTTGTCGTCGCCCTTGATTTCCATGCCGTGCACGGTGTAGACGTTTGCGTTGCCGAGTATGCCGCCGGGTATGGTAAGCTCGGTGTAGATATCCTCGGAAAAATACCCAAGATAGCTTATGTGCAGACTGCGGCATTTTCTCCGTGCAAAATTGAGCTTATAGTCAAGTCCGCCGTCCACGTCGTGCAGCCATGAGTACAGAATGGGAATGTGCTTTTCCCTTGTAATTCCCAGGTTTATTGCATATTCGCATGCCTTGTGGTAGGTGGCGTAATTGCCCTCCTTGTCCTTCATATAAATGTGGCTGATAAGCCTTGAGGTATCGTAGTCCTCGCCTGCTTCGATAATCCTTTCTGCGGAAAGCGCAAGCTTTGAAGTTACCTCCGGCAGTGAAAACATAAGGCGGTTGTTGGTCAGAACATAGGGGTAAACGCCGTACTGCTTCAGGCAGAAAAACACAACTGCGTCCCACATGGTTGCAAAGTCGGAGAAATTTACGTAGTTTAGCACTTCTGTTCCGCCCGTAAAGGGAATATCCGCAATTTTTATATACTCGTCATAGAAGCTTCTCAGCGAAACCTGAGTATAAAGCCCGGGCTTTATGTGGTTTTCTTCAAGCAGGGAGGTCTGAGACTTTGCAACGATTTTGCAGACATAGCCCGAAGCGGTTTTCATGTTCTTAATAGAGTGGATATAGCCCGACATCACGTTGTTGCCCTTTATGCTTACGGTTGCGGAGGAAACAAGCGTAACCGGGGCGTCGCTTTGAAATTCCCCCTCAAAGGTCTGAACGGGAGAGTATCTGTCCTTTTTAAAGGAGAACGAAAGCGGTCGGTCGAGGGTGACCGAGCCGCCGTTTTGCAGAATAAGGTATGCTCTTGCGTTTGAACTCATTTTACACGCTCCTTATTTCCGTGAAGGTTATCTTTACCTCCGACTGAGAGTCCGAAACCGAGCGCCCTATGGAATAATCGCTGATGACCGAATATACCTCAAGGGAGCCGTCTATGCTCAGAGTTTTCGGTACGGCTGTTGCCGCGTCCTTCAGCGTTTGCGCCAGGCTTCCTGCCTGAGATTTAGGGATAAGAGCGGTAATTTCCACGGTTATGGGCTCGTTACCCGCAACGGAGTTTGAAACAAACTTGTTTATTGCCCCGATATTCACCGTAAGCGAGCCCTGCTTTACTATGGCTTTTTTAACCGTCAGCAGAAAATCATTGCCGCCGTAGGAAAAGGAAATAGGGTATGTGGGGTCGGGAACAGGCTCCGGCTCGGGGATAGGTTCGATGTATCTTGTAAGCAAAAGCTGAACAAAAAGGGTTTCATCGTGGGTAAAAATTCTTTCGGAGGCGGTAATAAGCCAGCTTTTGTCGGCATAAAGGGAAAGAGAGGGAATCCCGTATCTTGCGGCGTCCTCGTCTTTTACGTACATAGCGATTTGCTCCTCTTTGCTTTCACGAAAAGGGACAAGACTCGGAACAAGCTCTCCCGTACCGCAGAAAATGCCTTTCAGCTTGCTTGCGCTGTTTTCGGAGGAAACTATTGCTTCGCCGTAACGGTCGATAAGGTAGTACAGCTTCTTTTTTGCACTTGTCATCCGTTTGTACTCCTGAAAGAAAATTCTTCATCGGCAAAAAGCCGCTGACATGAGCGCTCGTATTTTTCAAGAAGAGCTTTTGCACCGTCAACGCTTTGCCCGTCGGGCGGCGTGCTGCTCTTGCTTGTCTGCTCCGAAACGGTAACCCCTCCGATTTTGAGAGTTGATGAGGAGCTTTCGCTGCCGCTTCCTCCTGCGGCGCTTTTTGCGGAAAGAAGATAGTCGTAATAAACCCTCGCACCGCAGTAAACCTCCAGCTCGCCTGCATATTCATCGGCAAAGCGGCTTTCCTTCAGGCGGGCTTCGGTTTGCGCCTTTACCGCCGAAACAACCGGCATAAAAGCCACAGCCTCGGCTTGTGAAATTTTTGCAAACAGCGCGAAAGCCTCGCAAATTTTTGAAGTTTTCATATTGCTCCTTTCTTGCTAATAAAGGTTAGGCGCTACGCAGGGACTTTTGCCCCTGCGTATGCCTTAGACGTTTTGTCAGACAAGCTTAAGCACCTTTGACGCTTTTTCAAAGATTTTTGAAAATCCAGCCGTTGCAGTGATTGCGGTGCGTTCAAGCTGTCTGTCGATAAGCTTGTCGCTTTCAAGCGTAAGGTCGCTTGCCACAACCATTTCAAGAGCGCAGGACTTGTCCAGACCGATGATTGTTCCGTCGGGGATGCAGGTTGTTTTAACGAGAGTTGCTCCGAAAGGAAGAACCATTTTTCCGCTTGTCATGTATTCGCCGTTAAATTTATCTCTGATTTCTGAAAAGTCGAGGATTTTAGCCATCGTATCGGGCGAGACAAGAAGGGTTGAAAGATTAAACTCCTTAAACTTGCTCCAAAAGCTGATAAGCGTTGAGTAAGAAAAGCCGCTTTCAGGGGCGGTGATGACCTCTGCCGAGCCGACTCCGTGATAGCCGTCTACGATGAGAGATACTGCGTCGGCAACCTGCTCCGAGGCGATTGCCATACCGATTTGGCGGAGAGTTACCGCAAACAAATCAAGTCGCTGATTTCTGATAGCCTCGTAGGAAACTCTGAGAACACGGCCTCTTTTTGTGAGTGTAACCAAGTTCTGATTGAGCATAATATCCGTTGCGGGGATAACGGCGCCTTCGCCTACGTCCTTTAAAGTAACCTCGTCCGTTGAGGGGAGCGTGGAAATACTGCGGTAGTCGTAGCCCGTTATGTATGTGGTTGCGGCTACGATTTCAGGGAGAACATTTGCGTCCGCAACGCCCTGCTTGATGGCTCTTGCGACAAATTCGGGGAAAAGCGCCGCCGTTTCGGAGCTTTGGAAAAACTTTTCCACGGTGTCGGAATTTCTGCCCGAAACCTTGATGTCAAAGCGCTTCAGCTGTCTTTCAAAGGCGTCGAGGCCCTCAAGCTCAGTGCCCTTGTATTCAGCGTCGCTGTCCAGCGCTTCAAGCGCCGATGTAAAGTCCTTTCCTGCGATGTTGTAAAGTCCCTTTTCAAGTTTAATATCTGTATACATTGATTTTCCTCCTTAAAGTAAGATTGTCGCAATTTTTGCGGTGGAGTCAGCGTCTACGACGAGAACCTCTCTGCCGATTTCCTCGTCTGCGGCGAGGCGGATGCTGTCCGGACCTGAGCAGATGATTTTTCTTACGCCGGGCGCAACCATACTGCCTGTGTAGGAAACGGTTACGAAGCCCTTAACCTTAACGGTTGCCGCCCCTCCGTCGGAAAATGTGCAAACTCCTACGAAATCGCTTGCGTCGCTTGCGGGAGTAACTGTTTTCGGCGAATACATTGTAACGACGTTACCTTTTTCGGCATTATGGCTTAAAAAAGTTGCGGATAAATCTCCGATGTTGTCAAAAGCTATTTTCATATTTTTCTCCTTTACAATTTAAAACTGCTGTTGTCCTGCTTTGCCGGGGCTGATTTTTTTATCTGAGCCTCCGACTCGGTAATTTTGCTTTTATAGGAATTTCTAAGCTCCCTGAGGCTTTCGATGTCAAGGGCCTTTGCGCTTTCCTCTGCGATTTTTGACGGCACGAAGGGAGTCAGAATATACGCAAGGCGGATAACCTCTTTTTCAAGCTCTCTGCGGTAATCCGCCGCATAGCGGCTTTCCTCTTCAAGCCTGCAAAGCTTTGTGCGGATTTCGTTTACCTCCGCCGCAGTAAGAGAAATTCCTTTTTGCGCCGATTTGATTTTTTCCACGGCGCCCTCCGGGCTTTTTGATTTGGTCACCCCTGCGTTTCGCTGAGCGGGCACGGCGACAAATGACCATTCGTATGCGTCCGTCGGCTCGTCTAAAACCGTACAGCACATAACTCCTGCGTAGCTTTTGCCGTTTCTGTGGTCGCATCTGCCTGCCCGCAAATCCTTTCCGCATACGGAGCAGGTCTGCTTTGCCACGCTGCAGCTTACGCTGACCTCTTTTTTGATTCCGCCCTCGATTTCCTTGATAAGGTCGGCGTTTTTATCGGTCTTAACCATGTAAGCAAGAGCCTTTACATACATATACGGCTCTCCGTGTGAGGCCTTTTTTGATTCATCGGTAACACATTCCGTATCGAAAATTCTTGCCGTTTGATTTGCGGAGCTGGGATTGTGGTCGAAAACGCCCGTTGTTCCCACGAAAAGCTCTGCCATTTTCCGAAGAGCCGCTTCTGAAAAGCGTTCGCCGTCACGGTCGATTTCGTTATCGCACAGAACAACCGAAAAGACATAGACCTCGTCGGCGGTATGTTCACGCCTTGTGAAGCCGTTGAGCTTTTTAAGAAGCTCGTCGGTTACCTGCACGCTTTTGCATTTAATTTCATTCATACATTGCCTCCTTCAAGCTTTTGTTCGATTTCCATTGCTCTGGCGTTGGAAAGCCTTGCGCCTGCAAGCTCAACCTCGTCCTGCAGGTTGATGCTCTCCCACTCGACGCTTATATCGCAGGTTTCCCCTGCCGAGGCAAGATAAGCTCTTGCGATGCGTTCGATAACGGGCGTGAGCTGTCTGCGGTAGAACTCAAGCTCGCTTGTGAGAATATCCGCCTGCTGTGCGCTCATACGCTCGCTTACATTCCATGAAATTCCGAGCATAAAGGGCGGTATTCCGAGCTTTGCGATAATCTGCTCCAGAAGCTGGCGCACGGGTATTTCGGTGTCAAGCATTTTGTTATCCGCTCCGATAACCTTAATGTCAACATCTCCGACAGCGACAAAGTCACGTATCTGACCGTCCTTTGCCGCCGCCATGCCTCTTGACCATTCCGAGGCGATTTGAGCGGCTCTTTCGCCTGCGTAAGCCTTGTCCGTTTCGCCCGACGGCTTGTAGGTTACTGCGTAACGCACATTGCCGACTCTGTCAAAATTCTGCTCAATACATTCGTAAATACGCAGAAGAATTGAAGAAATGCAGGGAAGTCCGCGTAAAACCGATACTCCGTAGGGGCTTCCGGACGGGGGATTAAGAGCGCCGAAAAGAATGAACTGCGGATATTTTGCTTTGACAGGCCCTTTGGGAGTGTTTATGTAATAAACCCTGTCCACGGGGCTTTTGCCCTCCTCAACGGTAAGGTCCGCAATATCGGCGTTTGCAAGTCCCACGATTTCCCCCGTGTGCTTTCCCACGAGGATTTCGCCTGCGGCGTTTCCGTAGGTGAGAAGATTTGCAAAAAAAGAATCAATGAAGCTGTTTATTCCTGTTTGGCTGAGCCCTACGTTCACGCTTCGCAAAAAGCCGTCAAGTCCCTTTTGCGCTCTTTTGTCGGAGCAGATGACATCGAAGCCGCCGATAAGACGGACAGTTTTGTTGATGGCGGCGTCGATTATGGGGACATTCTGCCTTAATGCGTCGTAGAGCTTCATATCAACTGCGCTGAGCGGTCTGTATTTTAAGTCGAGAATGTTCTTTTCTGCGGCTCTTGCGGTTTGCATAATAACTGCGCCTTTTTCCCTGCGGCGATTGAAAAATCCCATTTATTCACCTCTTTTTTCAGTATTCTCGTTTTGCCGAAAGGACGAAAAAGTCTTCGCTTTCAGAGCCTGTAATGTGGTTTACGAAGTATCTTATATCGTCCATGGCGTGGTCGTTTTCTTTTTTCGGTCTGTCGCCCGGTGCGTTTTCGTCCCAGCAGTAAAGGGAAAATTCTCTTACGGAGTCGGCGCATTTCTCGGAAAAAAGTATCTTTTTATCACGCAGAGCGTCGCTGACCCGCCTTATTCCCGAAAGCACGTCGTTTTTTGCGGGAATTACGGAAAATTTCCCGTGCCGTCGTATGCACTCCATAAAGCTCGCCGCCGACGGATCGGCAATAACCGCCTCGATTTTTCTATCGCCTGCTAACCGCAGAAGCTCGGCGTAATGCTCTTCGTCGGTGCGGAGCGCACCGTGCTTTTTGCTGTCGTAATAGTATTCGTCTATTCTGTACCAGCGTCCGTTTGCTTCTCCCCAAAGACCGAAGGACGACGGATTGACCGTTCCGTAGTCGCAGGAAATGAAAAATCGGCGGCATGCGGGAACGCTTTTGCAGATGTGCAGGCTTTTGTCGAACATCGGGTAAACAAGCCCCGATTGAGCCGTCCATCTGCCGAGAATGAACCGGTCGTAGAACACTCCCGAATAAAGCCTTTTGTAGCGCTCTTTTATTTTGCTTGTAAGGGAGGGGTTGTCGTCCATTGTAAAGTGCAGATAGAGGGCGTTTTTTTCCTTTGCCTTTTGTATCCACTCGGTGTAAAACCAGTGATAGGGATGCTCGGGATTGCAGTTAAACCACAGCCTTGAACCGCTTACGGAGCACCGTGCGAGAGCCTGCTCCACAAAGGAGCGGGGCATAAGCGCAACCTCATCGAGAAGAACTCCCGAAAGAGTAATGCCCTGAATGAGCGAAGCGCTGCTCTCGTCCTTGCCTCCGAAAAGATAAAAGCGGTTTGTTATGCTTCCGAAGCTTATGTCGATATAATTTTGAGTGTGCTTTTGCCTGCAATCGAAGCCCAGTCCGCAGAGAATTTCCACAAGGGGAGCTATGACGTTTCTTTTAAGGGAGGCGACGGTTTTTCCGCAGAGGGCGTAGGTGCCGCCGTTTCCTCTTGCGGTTGCCCAGGATACAAAGGACAGCGAGGTGCAAAGGGTTTTGCCGCTTCTTACCGCCCCGTCGCAGATTATTGCGTCATAGCCCGAAAGGGACTTGGAGCACCACCATGTTAAGACGGTGAGCTGTTTTTTTGAGAACGGCTTGAATTCAGTCATTGCCGTCGCTTTCCGCCTCTTTTGCGCCTGAAGCAAGAGCGTTAAAGAAGCTTTGAAGCTTGTCCCCGCCGTGGGAAGAATCGGCAAGGGCAAGCGCCTCCAATGCTTTTTGCCTGTCGAAGAATTCGATTTCCACCGTGCCGTTTTTCTGACGCTTCAGCTTTGAAACGTTGAAAAGGTCGAGTCCTTGAATATCGGGGAAATCCTCATCCGAAAACGCCAGCATAACCGCGTCGTTGGCAGAGCCGAAGGCAAGGCGTTCAAACCCTGCTTTTATAAGCGAGGATTTTTCTTCCTCTCCGCCGAGAGCTTTGAGATAAGCCTGCCCCTGTCTTGACGAAAGGATTTTAACGCCCTCCGCCGAAGCGCAGAGCCTCGGATAGCCCGCCGATACGGCCGCCTCTTTGATGTTGCCGAGCTTCAGGTAGTAGTAACAAAAAAGCTTTTGTTTTGATGAAAGTGCCATAAAAACCTCCTTTTCATTTCCGAAAAGGCAAAAAAACAAGCCAAAGTTGCATACTTTCGTGCAACTCCCGTAAAATTTTTTTGGTTTTTTGCATTTTAGGGGAGATAATGCACAGCTTTTTGCGGAAAAGCTTGCTTAACTATTCCGAAAGGGCACATGGGATTTGCGTAATTTTATCTTGACTTTCTTTCAGAAGTATTGTAGAATTAAAATGTATCAGTATGGTTTTAAATTGGTATAAATAGCTAAAATTTATGGAAAAGGAGGTTATCTGTTCTTAAAATGGAAACATATCAGATAATATTGATTTGTCTGGTTTCTTTGATAGTCGGGGCGGCGGCAGGCGGATTTGTTATGTTTAAGGCGGGCATAAACCACCGCAAAAAACAGGCGGAAGCGGCAATCGGCTCCGCAGAGGATGAAGCGAAGCGCATTGTGGACGAGGCTAAAAAGCAGGCTCAAAGCGAAAAGAAAGCCGCTTTGGTTGAAGCTAAGGACGAAATCCACAAGCTGAGAAGCGAAAACGACAAAGAGCTTAAGGACCGCAGAATTGAAGTGTCCCGTCAGGAACGCAGAATTCAGCAGCGTGAGGAGCATCTTGAAAAGAAGCTTGACAATATCGAGAAAAAAGAAGAGCATCTGCAAGGCAAGATAAAAGCGGCAGAGGAACGTCTCGCCGACGCCGAGCAGATTAAGAAGAGCCAGATGGAAATTCTCGAAAAGATTTCGGGCTTTACCATCGACCAGGCAAAGCAAATGCTTCTTTCCTCGCTGGATGAAGAGCTTGACCACGAAAAAGCCGTAAGAATAGCGGCTTACGAGCAGAAGCTCAAGGAAGAAAGCGAAGAAAAGGCAAGACAGTACATTTCTCTTGCAATCGCAAGATGTGCTTCGGACCAGGTATCCGAGGCGGCAATTTCCGTTGTGCCGCTTCCCAATGACGAAATGAAGGGAAGAATTATCGGCAGAGAGGGAAGAAACATCAGGACTCTTGAAACTCTTACGGGAGTCGATCTTATCATCGACGATACGCCCGAGGCGATAACGCTCTCGTGCTTTGACCATGTAAGAAGAGAAATCGCAAGGCTTAGTCTTGAAAAGCTTATCCTCGACGGAAGAATTCATCCCTCAAGAATTGAGGAAATGGTTGAAAAATCAAGGAGAGAGGTTGAGCATGTTATCAAGCAGGAGGGCGAAAGAGCCGTGCTTGAAACCAATGTAAACGGACTCCACCCCGAGCTTGTTAAGCTTCTCGGAAGACTGAAATACAGAACCAGCTACAGACAAAATGTACTTAACCACTCTATCGAGGTGGCGCACCTTGCGGGAATGATGGCGTCGGAGCTGGGCGTTGACGCAAATCTTGCAAGAAGAGCGGGACTTCTTCACGATATCGGAAAGGCTCTTAACCACGAAATCGAAGGCTCGCACGTGCAAATCGGCGTAGATGTTTGCAAGAAATACAAAGAAAATGCAAATGTTATTCATGCGATTGAAGCGCATCACGGAGATGTTGAAACCAGAACTGTTATTGCGGCGCTTGTTCAGGCGGCAGACGCTATTTCTGCGGCAAGACCGGGCGCAAGAACCGAAAACTACGAAAACTATATTAAACGTTTGCAGAAGCTTGAAGAAATCTGCACATCGTTTGAGGGTGTTGAAAAATCCTATGCTATTCAGGCAGGCAGGGAAGTAAGAATTATTGTCAAGCCTGAGCAGGTAACCGACGATAAAATGGTTATCATTGCAAGGGATATTGCAAAGCGCATTGAAGACGAAATGGAATATCCCGGACAGATTAAGGTCCATGTAATTAAGGAAAGCAGAGCAATCGAATACGCAAAATAGCGTGTTTAGGCATTAAAAAAAGGGGTTGTCGCAAGCGAGAAAATCACGGGCGACAGTCCCTTTTCTGCATAAAAAGGTGCAGAAACATTTCGGAGGTTTATTTTGAAAAGCTTTAAAATAACGGAAAACGATTCGGGACAGCGTGTGGATAAATTTCTGACAAAGGCCGCGCCGTTGCTGCCGAAGAGTATGCTTTACAAAGCAATCCGCACGAAAAATATCAAGCTTAACCGAAAAAGATGCGAAATCGGCACAAGGCTTGAAATCGGCGATGTGCTTGATGTTTATCTGCCCGACGAGGTTTTTGAAACAGACTCAAAAAATGAATTTATGCATTCGGGCAGGGAGCTTGACATAATATATGAGGATGGGAATATTTTGCTTGTCAATAAGCCTGTGGGCCTTGTTGTTCACGAGGACGACGAGCATACCATGGATACCCTGATCAACCGAATACTCCTTTATCTTTACGAAAAGGGCGAATATCTGCCCGACGGGGAAAATTCTTTTGTTCCGTCGCTGTGCAATCGAATTGACCGCAACACCTGCGGCATAGTCATTGCGGCGAAAAATGCACAGGCGCTTCGTGAAATGAACGATATTATAAAGCGAAGGCTGATAAAAAAGCAGTATCTTTGCCTAACGGAGGGCTGTCCGTCGCCCGAAAGCGCAACGGTGCAGGGCTATATAACAAAGGACAGCGCCGCAAAGTCCGTTGTGTTTTCGGACAGAAAAACACCCGGCTCAAAGACGGCGGTAACAAAATACCGTGTTGTCAAAAAATCGGAGGAAATGAGCCTTGTGGAGGTAACTCTCATAACGGGGCGCACTCACCAGATAAGAGCGCATTTTGCCTACATGGGACACCCTCTGATAGGGGACGGAAAATACGGAAATAACGCTGTCGGCAAGCGGCTCGGCATAAAGCATCAGGCGCTTTGCTCCTATAAACTGACATTTTGTTTGGGCGAATATGAGGGAATTTTATCATATATTGATAAAAAAACCTTTAAAATCGGCGATATTTGGTTTTTATCACTATTGAAATAAGCGCACCTGCGTGCTAAAATATATATCGAAACAATGAACAGGAGATGAACTTGTGAAATACATAGTTTTACTTTGCGACGGAATGGCTGACCGTCCCGTTGACGAGCTCGGAGGAAAAACTCCGATGACAGCCGCAGTTAAGCCCAATATGGATACTCTTGCAAGGAAGTCGGTTGTGGGAATGGTAAAGACGGTAGCGGACGGACTTAAGCCCGGAAGCGACGTTGCAAACCTTTCCGTAATGGGATACGACCCGTTCCTTTATTATTCGGGACGTTCTCCCTTGGAGGCAGGAAGCATCGGCATTGACATGAAGCCTACGGACGTGTCCTTCAGATGCAATCTTGTAACCCTTTCCGACGAGGAAAAGCTTGAGGACAGAACCCTTATCGACTACTGTGCGGACGATATTTCCACAGAGGAGGCAAGGGAGCTTATTAAAACTCTTGCGGAGCATTTTAATTCGGAGGAATTTCAGCTTTATCCGGGAATAAGCTACCGCCATTGCTTAATCTGGAACAAGGGAACCACCGATGTGGGAACTCTGACGCCTCCCCACGATATAACCGGAAAGCCCGTCAAGGGCCATCTTTCGGACAGCAAAAATGCGGCGCCCCTTATCAGAATGATGGAAGAAAGCTATAATATTCTTAAAGACCACCCCGTTAACAAGGCGAGAATTGAAAGGGGACTCCGTCCGGCGAACAGCTGTTGGTTCTGGGGCGAGGGAATAAGAAAGCCCCTGCCTAAATTCAGGGACAAATTCGGCCTTGACGGCTCTGTTATTTCGGCGGTTGACCTTATTAAGGGAATAGGAAAATTTGCGGAGATGAATGTTGTTGAGCTTGACGGAGTAACAGGCTATATCGACACTGATTTTGACGCTAAGGCCAACGCCGCAGTGGAGGAGCTCAAAAACGGCAGAGATTTTGTTTATATCCATGTTGAAGCTCCCGACGAGTGCGGACACCGTCACGAAATCAATAATAAGGTTCGTGCGATAGAGCTTATCGACGAGAAAATTCTCGGTGCGCTTCTTGACAGAGCGGACGAATTCGGCGATTTCAAAATTATGATTTTGCCCGACCATCCCACTCCACTTGAGCTTCGCACACACACAAGCGACAGCGTGCCCTTTATGATTTTTGACAGCACGAAGGATCACGAGGGCGTGGAATGCTTTGATGAAATTCATGCCGAGCAGACAGGCATAAAAATCGACGCAGGACACACAATAATGAAGAAATTCATTGAGGAATAATTTTTTATGAAGAATATTGTTCTTGCCTCTCAGTCCCCGAGAAGGAAGGAGCTTATGGCGCTGCTGCCGTACAGCTTTGAAATTGATCCGAGCAAATCCGATGAGGTGATAGACGAAAGTCTTTCACCTCAGCAAAACGTTATGCGCCTTGCAAGGCAAAAGGCGGCTGAGCGTGTGCCCTTTCACAGGGGCGAGCTTGTAATCGGCTGCGACACGGTTGTGGCTGTCGGGGGAGAAATTCTCGGCAAGCCCAAGGACAGGCAGGACGCCCTTAGAATGCTTTCGCTTCTTTCGGGAAAAACTCACAGCGTGTTCACCGGTGTTTGCATTGCAGACGGCGAAAGCGAAAACTGCTTTTTTGAGGAGACAAAGGTCACTATGACCGAAATTTCGGAGGAAGAAGCGGCGGCGTATGCGGATAGCGGAGAGCCCTTTGACAAAGCGGGAGCGTATGCCATTCAGGGACTTGCTTCGATTTTCATAAGCAAAATCGAGGGCGATTATTTCAATGTGGTGGGACTTCCCGTTTGCAGACTTTACGGAGAAATCAAAAAAATTGCGGAGGACAAGCATTGAGAAATCTCGTAAAATTCTTAGGACGATATAAAAAACAAACAATAATCGGCCCGATATTCAAGCTTATCGAGGCTGTTTTTGAGCTTATTATCCCCGTTGTTATGTCGAAGCTTATTGATAACGGCATAAATCGTGGGGATATTTCTTATGTGGCAAAAATGAGCCTTGTGATGATAGGGCTTGCGTTTTTCGGGCTTTGCTCGGCTTTGGTGTGCCAGTATTCGGCTTCAATAGCTTCCCAAGGCTTCGGAACGGATTTAAGAAACGCTCTGTTTGAAAAAATCGGTACTTTTTCTCACGCCGAGCTTGACAAATTCGGCTCGTCCTCGCTTACAAACCGAATTACGAACGATGTAAATCAGCTTCAGGTGGGCGTTGCAATGCTTATCAGGCTTGCAATCAGAGCGCCGTTTCTTATAATAGGCGGAATAATTTCCGTTTTGCTTATCGACCCCACGCTTGCCCTCGTACCCGTTGCGGCGATGATAATTGTTTCGGGGATTTTATATTTTACCATGACTCGAAGCGTCAGGCTTTATCAGGGCGTTCAGGAGAAGCTTGACAAGGTTGCGCTGGGCGCTTCGGAGGCGCTGGGCGGAATAAGAAGCGTGCGTGCCTTTGATAAAACCAAAGATACCGAAACGGAATTCTCCGAAACAGCCTCGGCACATTCAAAGGCGTTTGTTGCGGTTTCAAAGCTTTCTGCTTTTTCAAACCCCGCTTCTACGCTTGTGATGAACTTTGCCATAATCGGAATAATATTTTTCGGCGGAATGAGAGTAAGCGCAGGCGACCTCACTCAGGGCGAAATAGTGGCGTTCATCAACTATATGCAGCAGATTTTGCTTGCCCTTGCGGTGTTTGCAAATCTTGTGATAATCTTTTCAAAGGCTTTGGCATCGGGCAAGCGTGTGTCAGAGGTGCTGACCACCGAGCCGTCGGTATGCGATTCTGACGCTCCCTTGGCTCTTCCCGACAAATTTGATATTGAGTTTAAAAATGTATCCTTCTCCTACGGCGAGGGCGGAGAAAAGGTTTTGAGCGACATTTCCTTTACTGCGGCGTACGGCGAAACAGTAGGCGTTCTTGGACTTACCGGCTCGGGAAAGTCTACGCTTATGGGACTGATTTCTCGCTTTTATGACGCCACTCAGGGAGAAATTCTTATAAACGGCAGAAATATTAAGGAATATTCCCAGAAGGAGCTCCGCCGCAAAATCGGCGTTGTTTCGCAGGCGCCCGTGCTTTTTTCGGGAACTGTCGCGTCAAACCTCCGTTTCGGCAACGGGGATATTACCGATGAGGATATGGTCTATGCCGCCGAGGTTTCGCAAAGCTATGATTTTATAATGCAAAAGGAGGGCGGCTTTGACTCCGAGGTCAGCGCAAGGGGCAAAAACTTTTCGGGCGGTCAGCGCCAGCGTCTTGCCATTGCAAGGGCGGTTGCCATGAGACCGTCGGTGCTGATACTGGACGACGCCTCCTCGGCGCTTGATTTTGCCACGGAAGCGGCTCTCAAAAAAGCCATAAAGGAGCGTGTGGACTCAACGGTATTTATCGTGTCGCAAAGGGTTTCCAGCGTTTTCTCGGCGGATAAAATAATCGTTCTTGACGACGGAAGAATTTCAGCCGCAGGCACCCACGACGAGCTTCTTTCCTCAAGTGAAATTTACAGGGAAATCTATTCTTCTCAAACAAGCGAGGACGGTGATGACGGTGAGTAACAGGCAGATTGTAAAAAGACTGCTTTCCTACACAGGCAGTCAGAAAACTGATTTTGTACTGATTATGCTTCTTGCCGCCGCAGGAAATATTCTCAGCCTTACAGCTCCGTTTTTTATCGGCAAGGCGATAGACGCCATTGTCGGCGCAGGCGAGGTTGACTTTGCGAGGGTGGCAAAATATGCGCTCATTCTAATTCCCGTGTATGTAATTTCCGGGCTTTTGACCTATCTTTGTGCGGTTTTGGCGTCAAAATCGGCGGCAAAAACGGTTTTGCAGATGCGTACGGACGCTTTTTCCAATATGATAAGGCTGAAGCTTTCGTATCTTGACACACATTCAAACGGAGATATACAAAGTAAGATAACAAACGACTGTGACGCAGTCTGCGAGGGGCTTACCCAGCTTTTCACTCAGTTTTTCTCGGGAATTGTCACGGTATGCGCGGCGCTTGGCTTTATGCTTTGGCTGAGCCCCGTTATCACGCTTGCGGTAATTGTGGTTACTCCGCTTATTTTCATCGTGGCGAAAACCGTTACCAAGATGTCGGGAAGCCAGTTTAAAAAACAGCAGGCGATTATCGGCGAGCTGGGCGGATATGTAAGCGAGCAGCTTTCTGCGCAGAAAACCGTTAAGGCGTTTGCTCATGAACAGCGCTCGGCGGAGGAATTTAAAGAAATCAACGCAAGGCTTTACGAGGCGGGGCAAAAAGCGCAGTTTTATTCCTCCCTCACAAATCCGTCCACAAGATTTGTAAACTATGTTGCTTATGTGGCAGTCGGCCTTGTGGGAGGTATCGTTTCCGTAAATCAAGGGCTCGGAGCGGGAATAATAGCAAGCTTTATCAGCTATACAAATATGTTTTCCAAGCCGTTCAACGAATTTACGGCTATAACAACCCAGCTTCTTTCGGCAACGGCGGCGGCAGGCAGAATTTTCGCTCTGATTGACGAAGAAAGAGAGCCCGCCGACAGCGACGGCGCAAAGGAGCTTACGGATATCAAAGGCGAGGTTGTTTTCGACAGGGTAAGCTTTTCTTATTTGCCCGATAAGCCGCTTATTACGGACTTTTCGCTCTCCGTGCCCAGCGGCAGTATGGTTGCCGTTGTAGGCCCTACGGGAGCGGGCAAGACGACGCTTATAAATCTGCTTATGCGCTTTTATGAGGTCAATTCGGGAAGCATCAGAATTGACGGCGAGGACATATCCTCCTATACAAAATCGTCTCTTAGAAAAGGCTTTGGCATGGTTCTTCAGGAAACATGGCTCTTTAACCGTTCCGTCCGTGACAATATCCGCTACGGAAAGCCGGACGCAACCGACGAGGAGGTTATAAGAGCGGCAAAAACGGCAAATGCGCACGGCTTTATCAAGAGTCTGCCTAACGGCTACGATACGATTATCAAGCAGGACGCCTCCAATCTTTCGCAGGGACAAAAGCAGCTTATTGCCATTGCGAGAATAACGCTTCTGTCGCCGCCCATGCTCATACTGGACGAGGCTACAAGCAATGTCGATACGCTGACGGAGCAGAAAATCCAGCGTGCGTTTATGCAGATGATGAAAGGAAAAACAAGCTTTGTCATCGCCCACAGGCTTTCCACAATCAAGGAATCAGATTTGATTATCGTTATGAATAACGGCTCGGTTGTGGAAACGGGCAGCCATAAACAGCTTCTCAAAAAGGGCGGATTTTACAGCAAGCTGTATAACTTAGGCAAGATATCCCCCAGCCTCTAAGCCCCTTATTTGAGAAGTTGGTTTGGGTGTTAAGCGATGCGGTATCGCCCGCATTTGATTTGACAAAATTTAATATTTGTGATACAATGGCAACAGCCTATAAAGAGTGCGTGAGGGACAAGCCCTATGACCGCCGACAACCTGCCGAAAGGTAAGGTGCCAAAGCTTGAACGATAGGGTTGTATAATAAACACAAAAATCCTATCGTGACGATAGGATTTCTTTTTTCGCTCTCTTAGGCAATATTTTATTAAGGAGCGATTTTATGCGTACAATCAAAGAACTAATCAACAGCGAAAAGAAGGTTTACATTTATCTTTCCGACAAGGCTGTTCGGTACCGCTTTATGAGCGACGCCGAAAGAGAGGGTATTACATTCGGGGATAAGGTTAAACCGACGGAGCGGGAGGTTGACGGCATTATGGCGTTACGGCCCGACGGAACAATTTGTTTTCTCGGTTTTGTAGGTTATATGTGTTATTATCACGGCGGAGACGCCGCAATCCGTATTGACTATGAGAAATACATAGACGGCGAAAAAGACTATGTTATAAGCCTTAAAAAGTAATATTACTGTGAAAAAGGCCCGTTCGCTCTGCAAGAGCGGACGGGCTTGCCGTTTAGATATCGTCGGGAAGCTTGCATACATCAATCCATTCCTTGAACTGAGAATATTTTTCAAGCTCCTCGATGGAAAGCTCAATAGCGCTGTTACTGCTTCCGCAGGCGGGGAAAACGGTTTCAAAGCGTTTAAGCGACGAATCGAGATACACCTCAACTCCGTCGTTTATCGCAAATGGACAAACACCGCCCACGCTGTGCCCTACAAGCTCCGTGACCTCGTCCGGGGTAAGCATTTTCGCCTTTGTTCCGAAAAACGCCTTGTATTTGGGGTTGTTTATTCTTGCGTCGCCTGCGGCAACAATCATTACCGCACGGTCGCCGACCTTAAAGGTCAGAGATTTTGCAATCCTTTCGGGAGCGCAGCCCAGCGCCTTTGCGGCAAGCTCCACCGTTGCGCTTGAAACGTCAAACTCACGGATTTTGCCGTCCATATCCCATTTTTTTAAATATTCCTTAACTTTTTCTACTGACATTATATTCTCCTAAATAATTTCTTCACAGTGGCGTGTTACATGACATCCGATATTTACCGCAACGGGGAGCCCTGCAATGTGCGTGGGAAACTGCTCGATGTTAACGCAGAGGGCGGTTGTGCTTCCGCCGAAGCCCTGCGGACCGATACCCAAAGCGTTGACGCTGTCAAGGCATTTCTTTTCAAGAGCGGCGTAAAGTGGATTTGCGTTTCTTATGTCCGTATCGCGGCAGAGAGCCTTTTTGGACAGAATTGCACAGTACTCGAAATCTCCGCCTATGCCCACGCCCACAACAGACGGCGGACAGCATCTGCTTCCTGCTTTTTTAACCGTTTCGGTCACAAAAGCAACAATGTCGTCCTCTGTGGCGGAGGGGGTAAGCATTTTTATTGCGCTTGTGTTTTCACTTCCGAAGCCCTTGGGGGCAACGGTGATTTTCACTTTGTCGCCGGGTGTGATTTTGGTGTGGATAATCGCCGGGGTATTGTCGCCTGTGTTAACGCGTTCAAGGGGGTCGCCTACAACGGAGCATCTTAAATACCCGTCTTTGTATCCTCTTGAAACGCCTTTGTTTATCGCTTCTTCAAGGCTTCCTCCCGTTAAATGCACGTCCTGTCCGACCTCAATAAAAACAACAGCCATGCCCGTGTCCTGACAGATTGGAATGTCAAGCTCGGTCGCAACCCGTATATTTTCCTTCATGTCCTCGAAAACGCCCTTTGCAACGGAGCCAGTTTCGCACTCGGCGCAGGAATAAATCGTGTTTTCAAGGGATTTCGGCAGAACACAGTTTGCCTTAACGCATAGCTCTGCGATTTTGTCCTCAATAATTTTTACATCAATTTCTCTCATGGTATAACCTCGGTTGGCGTGACGGATAATGCCCTTAAGCATTGGAGGAGTATACGAACCCGCTCCAATGCGGTTTATTTTTCGCCTTTCTTGTCGATTTTTTTCGGAATACGACAGTATGCCTGCAAAAAAGTCGACGGCGAAATCCGTAAAAATATTCTCGCCTTGGAGTGCGAAGCAGTTTTGTC
>JBJESI010000242.1:0-4858 GCA_051882715.1 Oscillospiraceae bacterium | reverse complement strand
TATATTTTCTTGGGCCGCAGACGAAATTTTGCTTGTAGCGTCAGATATTTTTTGCGCTGTTTCTTCTGACACCTCTCCGGTTGCTTTGATTCTTCCCATCAATCCATCTAAAGTGACAGCATTGGAGTCGATAGTAGTATTGTTTTCTTCAATTGAATCTCCAAGACTAATAATATCTTCTGTTTCGTTTCTGATTGTATCCGCAAGGTTTGTAACAGTTGCCGAATACTCAGATATTGGCACGCCCATTTGATTATAAACGGTTGATTTATAAACAGCGTTTATATTTTCTTCAAGCGCTTTGGTCGAACCCGCTACTACTCCAGCCAAGGCCGCAACAGCCGTTATAGCAAGTCCTACAGGCCCAAGCATTGCATACAATGCTATACCGACCGGTGCAATTACCAACACTAAATTAGCGATTGCTTTTTTTAAGGATATTGTGCCTTTTTCAAATTTGTTTATAGTAGTGAAAGTTGTTGCAAAAACTGCCGCTACTGCGGCTATTGTTATTCCGATTTTCTTCATTGGCGACAATCCGCCCATGAAAGATTTAAAAGATTTAGCCAATATGGGAATACCGTTTTTAATAATTGTGAAAAAACCTTTCAACCCACCGCCTGCGATAGTGAATGAAATTATCAAAGCCGCAATGGTTGTTTTCATTCCCGCAAGGGCAGCTCCAATTGAAGCTATAGCGCCTAACCCCGACAACCATTTAAAGCCTCCTAAAGTGCCAAGTGCGGCAGCTATACCCACTAATAAAGGTTCAAATCCGCTCAATTTTTTTAATAAAGATGATAATGTTTCAAGAAAAAAGATTAACGCTTTTCCCGAAAATCTAATAATTGGGAGTAAAAAATTATCCCACATCCATTCTCCAAAGGGTTTAAATGTCTTTAATACGCTTGTCAACAATTCAACTGTGTGAGAAAGAACATCTAATGATAACGGCAAAGCTTTATTAAGCACCCAATTTCCAAGCGGTTTTAGAGCATTTTCCCAAAGCCATTTTAGCCCCGCGCCAACTGTAGAATTGAAAGGCTCAAGAACTTTCCAAAGCTTTTTTAGTGAAGAAATTAAAGGTTCGAGTTTGTTTTTTATTCTGTCTAAAAATGATGTATCTATATCAATAGAAGCATCCTCAAACATTTCAGACGGACTAATTTCCGAACCTTTAGCTGCAGCATCAGAATCTGAAATCTGATTGATTTCGTCGAAACTGGCGAGAGTGCTGTCATTGGCTTCGGCTGTGCTTTCGGAACTTTCGGCAATATCGGAATAATTATCAGCGGTCAATGCCGTAGATTTTGCTATGCTCTTTTCTGTATTCCCCGTTTTGTTCTCAATTCCGAAAAGTTTCATCAGGGCGTTTGAAGCCTGTGTGGCGTAACTTATCAAAGCGGACATTGCGGAATTGATACGCTGTATCACGGGGAGCAATCCCGCCATCAAAGCGTTTCCGATAGTCGCCTTAAATTCTTTCCAGCGTTCCGAAAGAATTCTTGTTTGGTTAGCCCAGCCATCAGAAGTCTTTGCAAAATCTCCTTGTGCAAGGGCGGTCTGCTTCATTACATAATTATAGCGGAGCTGTACTTTCTCCGCCTGATTCATTTTCGATATAGTTTTGGTGATGCCTTGTTGCCGTGCAAATTCCTGCAAATTCGTTTCCGTCATAACAACGCCGAACTGCTTCAGGGTTTCCGTTTCGCCCGTAAATATTGACTTCAGAGCAGTAGACGCAATCGATTGTTCCACGTTATAAAACGACGCCATGTCCGCTGACAAACCTGTTAAAGCAATAGACATATCGGACGATGCGCTTGTTGCAAGCCCCATGCCCTTTGCCATTGCCATGAATGTTGAGCCTGTCTGCTTTGCGGTCAGTTTTGATATACCGTAGGTTTCGACGGCTTTATCAGCGAATTCTTCCATTTTATATGCCATATCGCCGAAAGCAGTGTCAACAACATTTTGAACCTCTTGCAGGTCGCTTGCGGTTTCGACCGCCTGTGCGCTGAATGCGACGAGCTGCTTTACGCCGAACGCTACTCCAATAGCAGCTCCGAGCTTTGTAATGCTTGATTTCAAACTGTTTGCACTTTTTTGAATTGTTTTTTTGCCGCTTTCAAATCCTTTAGTGTCAACTTTGGTATCGAAAATTAAGCTTCCATCAACCGCCACTTAATCACCTTCCTTTCAGGGTATAAAAATAGCGCTATGTATTTCTACATAACGCTAAAAAAATTTTATTTTTTATCAAAAAACTATTGACAATAGAGTTACTCTATGTTATAATATAATTGCAGTAAGGAAATCCTTACAAGTATTATGAAAGGAGTAAAAACAATGGCTAAGCAAAAGAAAAACGGTCACGAAAATAAAGTTGCTAAACTTGCTCTCGTAACCGCTATCTTAACCTTGTTAAACAATCTAATCACGCTAATCGTAAAACTGATTGAGATACTTAACAAGTAAATAACAGGGAGCGGGAACGCTCCTGCTCCCCCTGTTTTTATTATATTAAAATAGCGGGCCATTGTCAACAATATCTTATGATTATTGATATTATTCAAATCGCATTGTCTGTTATCGGTATAGCATTGTCAATAGCTGTTATTGTTGTTGTAACTAAAAAAAATGACAATTAAGCCGATAAAACTATCTCCGAAACGAGGCAACTACGGTCACGTTACAAGCTACACCGTGAACATAGGCTCTGCCGAGGCGCGAGAGTGCGGATTTACCGAGGAAAATGTTCATCTTGAAAAAATAATTGATACCGAAAACAAGCAAATCGTAATAAGAATCAAGGCGGAGTAATCCGCCTTTTTTCTTTTATCCGAGAAGCTTATTCAGCCTGTCGATTTCAGCTTGTTCGGATTCGGTGTAGTGCGGCTTTATGTCAATCAGTTCCTTGTGTTCCCGGTAAAATTCCTGCTCCCATTTTTCAAGCTTTTTGCCCTTTGCCTTTTTCTGTCTGATGTTCATAACCGAAGAAAAAAGTCCCTCGCCGATTTCCCCGAAGAGTCCGAGGAACGTCCACCAGTGCATATAGGGAAGAGAGCGCACCTCCTCCCCCGCAGCCTTGTTAACTGCGGGGAATATAATGCTCTCATCCTGCTTCCAGTCAATTAACTTTTTGTTACAGCCGTTTGACTTAGGCATATCTCCGCCGTCAAGAAACCATATCGCCTGTTTCAGCGCCTCCTGAGTATCAAGAGGTATGTCATTTCCGAAAAGACATACAAGACAAATTTCTGCCTTTTCGGAGTTTGACAATTCGGCGTCGTCGTAGGCCTCAAAAATGAGCAAGGCAATCCGATAGTCGCGGTTGATTTCGTAATCTTCGCCGCTCACGGTAAGCGCTGTAGGAAGTTTGCCTATCATTATTTCTTAATCCTTTTAGCCTGAGAGGTGTACTTGCTTACACGCTGTCGGGATTTTTTGTATTCAGCTTTAGCAACGGGCTCCATGTACGACACATACGCCTCAAGGAAATTTTCAAAAATCGTCTGACCTCCCGAGAGGCTTAAGCAATTCGCCGTACCGAACGCCGTATCAGCCACAGGAGATCCAACGATGTAATCAAGCTGTTTTCTCGCCTCTGCGTCAATCTCGCTTGTTATTTTTGCGATTTCCTCCATAGGAAGTTCCTCTTTAACCTCGCCGTACTTTTCGATCAGAGCCTCGATTTTAGGCGATGCCTCCTCAAAGCGCTTGATAAGTCCTATATCCGACGGGTTAATTCTTATTACCCTGTTCGGGTCGTTATTGATAGTCAATTCCTTAAATCCATCAGATAAATTTATATTGCCGCTCATTTTTTTACTCCTTTAGAAATTATTCAGCAGTAGAATCTGCCGTAAATGTTTTTGTTGACAAATTAAACGTTCCTTTAACTCTGTCGCCGAGATAGTGCACGTTAAACGGAATCTGATATCCTGTGTTGTCGCCGCCGTATGAGGTCACCTCTATTGCCACAGATTCCTTGTATGCTGTAAAAATTCCGCTGCCTTCAGAAGTTTCTTCCCACAAATGAACTTCAACAGCGTCGGTTTTCACATCGTCAAGCACCTTGCGGTTATCAATGATATCCTGCAAAAATGCGTGAAGCCCGTCGCCTTTATCGGCATAATAGGGTTCAACGGATGACTGCACTTCGTATGAGCTGATTTTAACCGAGCTTTCGCCGAGAATGTTTTTCTTTGTATTTACCTCGGGATTAAGCTCCACGTTCAACTCTTCGAGGTCTTTGCCGAGTCTGAAATACGTGGCCGTAGACGAAGGTGATACATTCAAAAAATGCGCCAAAAATTTTCTTTCAAGTTCCATTTAAAAATCCTCGCTTTCGATTTTGTATTCGGCTGTGATTTGTAATTGATAAATCCAGCCGTCGTTTATTTGGTTTGGTATCTGATAAAGCATACCGTTTGAACAGGTTAGCTTCGAGAGCGTACCTGTGAGTTCTTTGCCGTCTGTTACGACGGCTATTTTCTGTTTATTTGCGTGTTTTTCCAACCAATAAGATAGCTCCAGCAGCACCCCGCTGTTTGTCATACGGTCGTAGTCGTTAAGCGACTGGTAAACAGCGTAGAGGGTAAATGTATGCTGTCTTGTCTGATTTCCGAGAATATCCTCCTTGAGCACCGTATCACCTGTGGAAGACAGTCCGTAATCGGTCGGCGTATCGTCGGTAAAATCAATATGTATATTGTTGCAGACCTCCGAGATCCTCGGAAATTCTTCAAGTATTGACTTTACAAGCTCGATTATGTTCATTTATAACTACCTCCCGAAAGTCTTGCGGCGCCCGCAAGAATGCTTGTTTTATGGTCCGCTTTCATTCTAATAAACC
>JBJESI010000241.1:0-4903 GCA_051882715.1 Oscillospiraceae bacterium | reverse complement strand
CTATACCACCGGTGGAGAATTGCACTCCGCCCTGAAACATTATAGTATCTTATTCGGTTGTTTTACTTAAAATCAGTCGTGATCGCAACCGCAGTCACAATCTGAATCGCAGTCGTCATCGGTCAAAGTAAGAACCTCGCCGCAGAACGGACATTCAAATTCCTTCAAATCCTGAAGTACATCAAGGTCAAAAACGATTTCCTGCTCGCATGAGGGACATTTTACGGCAAATTCGCCGCAGTCGCCGTCACAGCAGTCATCATCGTCACAGTCACAGCAATCGTCATCGCAATCGCACTCGTAAAAATCTTCTTCAAGATTACCGAGATCCTCGTCGATTGTATCAACAAGCTCAAAAACCTCGTCAAGACCGTCTTCCACATCCTCAAGAGACAAAGCAAGGTCCTCAAGAACATCGACGATAGCCGAATAAATCTTTTCTTCTTTGCTTTCCTTTACATCAAGTCCCTCAAGCAGACCTTTAAGATAAGCAACCTTTTCTATAGCTTTCATAATCTTCATCCTTTCATTTTAGTTTATACAAAACGGGCAGAAATTATGCGCGTTCCATATATTCGCCTGTTCTTGTATCGATTCTGATTGTTTCGCCCTGGTCGATGAAGAGAGGCACGCGGATTTCCGCACCGGTTTCAAGCTTTGCGGGTTTTGTTGCATTGGTAGCGGTATCGCCCTTGAAGCCGGGGTCTGTCTCGGTAACAACGAGCTCGACAAAGTTCGGAGGCTCTACACCGAATACGCTGCCTTTGTATGAAAGAATCTTTACATCCATATTTTCCTTAACAAATCTGAAGCTGTCGCCGAGCTTTGAAGCCTCGATGGGAAGCTGTTCGTAGGTTTCGTTATCCATAAAGTAGTAGATATCGCCCTCGCTGTAAAGATACTGCATATCTTTTCTTTCAACATATGCTGTGGGGAATTTATCGGAAGGGTTGAAGGTTCTTTCAATTACAGCGCCTGTAATAACATTTTTAACCTTTGTTCTTACAAAAGCTGCGCCCTTACCGGGTTTTACGTGCTGAAATTCGATAATCTGAAGAACGTTTCCGTCCATATCGAAAGTAACGCCGTTTCTGAAATCTCCTGCTGTTATCATATTGTTTCCTCCAATGATGAATTTTTATTTACAAAAGTCCTTATACATTCTAACGTATTTTTTCACATTTTGCAAGTATTATTTAAATATTTATCAATTTTTTAGGTGTTTTTGTTATGTCTGCTGCGCTTTTATCGCCGATTACGAGCATATCCTCTATTCTGACGCCGAATTTTCCGGCGAGATAAATTCCGGGCTCAACAGTTATGACCATACCTGATTTCAACTCACAGGAATTTGACGGCGAGGTAAAGGGCGCTTCATGTATTTCAAGTCCCACTCCGTGGCCGAGAGAATGTCCGAAATTCTTGCCGTAGCCCATAGAAGCTATATATTCCCTTGCAACAGCGTCGTATTCATGTGATTTCATGCCTTCTTTTGCACACGCAATAGCTTTCTCCTGGGCGGTTAAGACAATATCGTAAACCTCTTTTTCCTCCTCGCCGGTGCGGCCTATCGCAACGGTTCTTGTCATATCGCTGTGATATCCGTTATAAACGGCTCCGAAATCAAATAAAAGCAGTTCTCCGTCTTTTATCGGCTTATCGCTCGGCACTCCGTGAGGCATTGAGGTTTTTGCTCCCGAAATAACTATCGTTTCAAAGGAAACGCCTGTGGAACCGTATTTTTGCATAAGGTAATCAAGCCTCAAAGCAATTTCCCTTTCTGTTTTTCCGGGTTTAATATCATTCAAAACCTCATCGAAAGCTCTCTCGGCAATTCTTTGGGCGGTGATTATATCGGAAATTTCAGATTCCGTTTTTACAGCCCTCAGCTTTGAGATTGCAGGACTTAAGGAAGAGGTTTCAAATTCAATGTTTTTAAATTTGTTTTTATAGTTTTCAAGCTCTCTTACCGTAAGGGACTCCCCTTCAACTGCAACTTTTTTTATATTCTCCGATTCAAATAAATCAGAAAGCTGACGGGCAGCATTTTCAAGCTGTATCACTTCAAAATTTTGAACGTTTTTTTCAGCGCTTTCTATATATCTGAAATCCACAAGAAAATATGCGCTTTTACGGGTTATCAGCGCAATTCCCGCAGATGATTTGAAGCCCGTAAAATACCTTCTGTTTATTTCGGAGGTAATCAGCGCCGCGTCCGTTGAACTTTCAAGTAAATCAAAAAGTCTTTTCATTTTAATTCTCCCAGAAGCTTAATCTGTATTTTTCGTTTAAATGCAAGAAAACCCTTTTGCTCGATTTCAAACGGTTCTACAAGTATTGTCCTTATTCCGGAAAGCTTTCCTCCCAAAACATCGGTAAAAATTTGGTCGCCGACAACCGCCGTTTCATTTTTACCTAATCCCATCTTACAAACAGCCTTTTTGAATCCCGAAGGGAGCGGCTTTTTACCGTCGCTGACAAAATCAAGCCCTAAGCGATTTGCCGTCGGAAGTACACGTTCATATGTATTATTAGAAACCAGCATAAGCTTTATGCCGCTTTTCTTCATAGAGTCCAGCCATTCCTGTACGCCGTTTTCCGCCCTGTCTATTCCGTGTAAGGTAAGAGTGTTGTCAAGATCAAGAATAAGACCTTTTATATTTTGCTTTTCAAGAAAGTCTGTATCAATTTTAAGAACGGATTTAAGTCTGTAATCAGGCGTAAACAGCATATTTCCTCCTAAAATATGAAAAAGCGAGCATAAAACTCGCTTTAACATCAGTGCTTAATATAAATTTAATTACTTATATTTACGCTTACGAGCAGCTTCGGACTTCTTCTTACGCTTAACCGAAGGCTTTTCGTAGTGCTCTCTCTTACGCACTTCAGCAATAACGCCGTCTTTAGCACAAGATCTCTTAAAACGTTTAAGAGCTGCGTCCAAAGATTCGTTCTTTCCAAGACGTATTTCTGCCATCAAAATTCCCTCCCTTTGTCATTGTGACAGAGGTTACGCACAATCATAAATAATAAGTGCAGTTATTATTATAGCTTATAATGCGTAAACTTGTCAAGTATTAAATAAAAAATATTTAAACTATTTTGTGATAACGGTGAAAATCACTTAAAGATATCGAAAAATATATTTTAACGTAAGCTATAAAGCCACAACAAAGGAAGTTAAGTTATTTGATGAGGTATCAACATAAATGCTTCCCTTATGCCTGTCAACAATAGCCTTTGCAATAGCAAGTCCAAGTCCTGTGCCTCCGCTTGTTCTCGCTCTTGACTTATCTCCTCGGTAGAAGCGCTCGAATACCCTCTCGGCGTCTTCCTTCGGGATAACATCGCCGTCGTTTGAAACGATAAAATAAACCTTATGGGCTTCTGTCTTAAGCTGAACATAAACATTTTTTGCTGAATATTTAAGGGCGTTGTCAAACAAAATGCCTACGAGCTGCTTAATTTTCGCCTGATCACCGTTATAATATACATCATTTTGTATATTCGTATAAAAATTCTTTCCCCGTTCAAATGCAAGACTTTCAAAGCTTAGCGCAGCGTTTGTAACAAGCTCTGAGAAATTAAATCTTGATGCAATAAAATTATCTCTTTCCGCATCGGATTTAGCAATATAAAGCAGGTCGCCTACAAGCTTTGACATCTGAGAAGTCTCCTGCTTGATATTATCAAGCCAGCGCCCTTGACTTTCAACGGTTTCATCTTTATTGTTCATAACCACGTCTATATTTGCGTCTATTACGGTAAGAGGGGTTTTAAGCTCATGTGAAGCGTCAGCCACAAATTCTTTTTGCTTTTTCCAAGCTTTTTCAACGGGAGTGGTTGTCCATTTGGCAAGAATAACGCTTATTGCAAACATCAGTACAAGCGACGGAACGGCAACTACAATAAGTGACGATAAAAGTCTGCCAACCGTAGCGGCCTCGGTAGAGGCGTCGAGCATTATAAGAGTTATCCTGTCGTTTGACGTATATTTTTTATATCTGTACAAAGAACCTGAAAAATGAACGCTTCCCCTCGCAGAAGCGGCAGAGCTTATTTTTTTAGATACGCTGTACAACTCCTCTGTGTCCAAAACTCCGTTATAAATATATTCATATGTTAAAGGATCTCCCGATTTAGTAAACCTTACTATGATAGCGTTTCTCTGTATACTGAAATCGCTCTGCGTATTGTCACTTTGAGAATAGTCCCCGCCGAAGGCATGAATTTTTGAAAGAGTATCGTCGGAAATTATCTTGTCGATTATTTCATAAGAATTATTCTTCTCCGAAACAGCCATCAGACCGCAAAGCCCGAGCATTACTGCGGACATTATGCTTATAAGCAAGGCCATATAAACAAGAATAAATCTTTTTCTCAGCTTTTTTATCAAGCGTCCGCCACCTCCAGATTATAGCCCACGCCTCTTACGGTACGGATGCAGACCTTTGAATTGATATGCTGGATTTTTTTCCTCAAAAAAGAGATGTAAACCTCTGCGTTATTGTATTCCGCATCAGAATCATAGCCCCATATTTTTTCAATAAGGATTTCCTTGCTGACGATTCTGTTTTTATATTCAAGAAGAAGCTCCATAATATTAAATTCCTTCGGTGCAAGCTTTATTGACTGCCCGCCGCAGGAAAGCTCATAGGTGGAAAGGTCAAGGGACAAATCCTCGTAAACCAAGGTGTTATCATAAACCATTTCGCCACGTCTTCTGCAAATTGCACGTACTCTGGCAAGGAGTTCATCCGTGGAAAACGGCTTTGTAAGATAATCGTCCGCCCCTATGTCAAGACCTTTTACCTTGTCGGAAACATCGTCCTTTGCGGTCAGCAAGAGAACGGGAGTATCTATTTTTTCGGCTCTGAGGTTTTTTAGTACCTCAAGTCCGTTC
>JBJESI010000240.1:0-4943 GCA_051882715.1 Oscillospiraceae bacterium | reverse complement strand
ACAGGCGGTATTGTCATCAGTCCTTTTACCGAAATATTGGGTAATTTCGACATTTCTTTAAGTAAATTTTCTGCTTTATCAAAAGAAATTCCGCTTTTTGTTTCCTCGCCGCAGTTTACCTCAACAAGCACCGGCATAACCTTATTTATCTTTGCACAGGCTTTATTGATTTCCTCGGCAAGCTTTATACTGTCTAACGACTGTATCATATCAACCCTGTCTGCAATATACTTTACCTTATTTGTCTGCAAATGCCCGATAAAATGCACACGAGTTCCTGCCGTATAGCTGTCTGCCTTGGAGAGAAATTCCTGAACACGGTTCTCTCCGAGAAGCGAAACGCCCTTTGAAATCGCATAATTTACCGCCTCAAAAGGAACGGTTTTCGTTACCGCCATAAGCTGAACTTCATCAGTGCGTCCCGATTTAATTTTTGCATTTTCTATTTTTTCCCTTATTTCGGCAAGATTATCGTCGATATAAGAAAATCTATTCGATTGATTTTCCGTCATATAAATCTTTTCCTTTTGTTATTACTTCATCATACAAGGACAGCTGATTGTTATCACCGTCGGGATCGCAAATTACAAAATCATCACATTCGTATATTACGTCGATTGTCTTAAACACAACCATTGTTCCGGTTTTTACAAACACGCCTTTTTTTCCGTCGGAAAACCTAACTGCGTCCGTAGGTATCCTTATACCGGTGTATGTATTTTTTATCAGCTTTACATCGGCGGTTCTGTACTGGAAAAAGTCCTTTGTAATTTTATCGCATAAAAAGACGAGAACACATTCTCCGTTTTCCTGAGGCGAAACGCTCTTTACCGTAGCCTCAAGCTTTGTTCTGTCAAGCTCAACCTGAAGTGATACCTTATCTCCTTCGGTTATCATTGAAACATCACTGTAATTAAATACTCCGGCAACCTCAAAATAATAGTCGTCAAGAAGCTTTCCTACGCAGTTATCAACGGCATTGATTCCCTCGCCGTCAAGAAGCTTTTTAAGCTCGGAGGGCGTAAGCTTTTGGGCTTGCTCATAGCCGATATGCTCATAGCCGTCGCAATTACTCATAAAATATCCCGATGTTTCGGAATAAAGAAAGGAGGGCTTTCCGCTCATTGCTATTTCAAGATTTGCTATCTCTGAATTAAGAGCGGCGATCTGCTCGTTGAAATCAGCCGCCTTTCCTTTTATTATGCTTAGCTTGTTGAGCTGAGTAATAAAATCGTTTTTTATAGTTCTCGCTTCGGAAAATTCTCCGTTTTGAATACTTGCCGCAAGCTGCTCGCTTTTTTGATTAAGCGCATTCGTTATGCCGTCAAGCTGGGAAACATCATTCGGATTTATACCCTGCGCCTCGGTAAGAGAATCAACCTGCTGGGTAAGCGTTTCTATCTCCTGCTGGCGCTTAACATCGTCAGCATTGGCATAAATGCTTATAATGGGCGAGTTTTTATACACCTTTGTTCCGTTCTCGAAAGTATAAGCAACAACACCGCTTCCGTCATATGTAACGGTACGCTCCTCACGGACAAAAAAGCCCTTAAACGCAACAGCGTCATCCAAATCATAGGTAATGGCGGTTTCGGTTTCGCATGGATTACCGACATTTTTTAAAATCTGACTTGCTACATTTATGAGCAAAAATACCGGCAAAAGCACTCCGAGAATCTTTAAAATCGTATCAGTTTTCATTAAGCCTGTTCTTTCTCGTCTGAATCAAAAAGCGTTACGTGAGTAAAAGGAGTTATCGTGGAAATAGCATGCTTATAAATAAGATTTTGCTTTCCCTCGTTTTCGAGAATTACGGTATAGTTATCAAAGCCCTTTACATAGCCTTTAAACTGAAAACCGTTTGTAATGTAGATTGTAACGCCGATTTTTTCTTTCCTTGCCTGGTTTAAAAATATATCCTGTAAGTTGATGTCTTTAGCCATAATTTTCACTCCTAATAAGAATCTTACGAAGCATATCTGTATATGCCGATTTTATTATATCATATATCCAAAAAATTTTCTATGAGTTTTTTCGCTTTTTTTATAACATTTTCATTATTTTTTTCTTCATCCGGGTAAATCCAGTGAATTTTTTCATTCCGTCTGAACCACGTAAGCTGACGCTTCGCGTACTGCCTTGTTCGCAGTTTAAGGATTTCTACGCAATCAAAAAGCGTTTTTTCACCTGAAAAATACGGCGAAAGCTCCTTATAGCCTATTGCCTGATAGGACGTGTAGAGCTGTTTAGAGGATTCATATACCTTTTTCGCTTCTTCAACAAGTCCGTCTTTAAGCATCATATCAACCCTCAGGTTAATGCGCTTGTACAAAACCTCCCTGTCCCTGTAATCAAGTCCGATATAAAGCGGGCGGTAAGGACTTTCAAATTTGCGGCTTTCTTCTTTGTGAACGCTCATCGGAACTCCCGTCTGTTCATACACCTCAAGCGCACGGATTATTCTTCCTATATTATTTTCATGCAGCTGAGCGGCGGTTACAGGATCGACGGACGCAAGGCGTTTGTGCATTTGGGCATTTCCGAGAGCCTTAGCTTCCGCTTTCAGCCTTTCCCTGAGTGCAAAATCGGTTTTGTCCTCACTGAATGTGATATTTTCTGCGACGGTATCAATATAAAGCCCCGTTCCTCCTGCCATAATCGGCAATTTTCCTCTTAAAGCAACATCCGCTATCGCTTTGTCCGCAAGTATTTTATAATCGGCTACCGAAAACTTTTCCGTAGGCGGAATTATACCGATTAAATGGTGAGGTATTCCCTGCATTTCCGCTTCGTCAGGCTTCGCCGTAGCAATGTCCATACCCTTGTAAATCTGCATTGAATCTGCGGAAATGATTTCTCCGTCAAAGGCCTTTGCAAGCTCTATCGAAAGAGAAGTCTTGCCCGAAGCGGTGGGGCCGCAGATTATAGGTAAAAATATCTTATCCATTTTAAATTCTGTTAAACAGCTTCTCAAAATTCTTTCTTGTGTATTTTACAACCGTCGGTCTGCCGTGAGGGCAATATTGCAAGCGCTCGTCCGTAAGAACCTGTCTTGCTATTTGCATAAGCTCAGCCTCTTCGTTTTTGTCGTTTGCCTTAATTGCGGATTTGCAGGAAATCGTAGCATAAAGCCTGTCAAGCACCTCGGGGGTTATATCTTTTTTTGCAAGCAGGAGATTTTCTGCAATTTCGCTTAGTACATCCTCACATTCATCATCGCCTATTACAGGCGGGACGCCGGTTATCTCAATGCAGGTATCTGAAATATCGGAAAAGGAAAAACCCATTTTTTCTACTGCATGTCTGTTTTCCCACAGGCTTTGAGCTTCTTCTCTTGAGAGATTAAGCTTACGGGGGAAAAGCAAAAGCTGAGAGTTTCCCTCGTACTTTCCGTCCTTAATCTGTTCAAATATATAACGTTCATGGGCAGCGTGCTTGTCTATTATACAAATTTCATTATCCGCCTCAACTATAATGTAAGTCTTAAAAACCTCGCCTACAAATTTTATGTCAGCAGTGGTCTCTTCGATTCCTTTTAACTGCGTGTTTTCAGGCTTTTCCGACTTTTTAAAGGACTCGGAGGTTATAAAGGAGAAGCCCTCCGGCTGAGGATTACTCTGCGTTTCAGGCAATTTATCCGTCACGGCAGACGAAGATTTATACTCGACGCTGTCTGTTTTGAAAACCAAATCGTCCTTTGGACCGTCCTCATCAGGTGCGAAAACCGTTACCTTAGTAAATCCGCCCGTTGTCTGCGGCGTAGGAGAATTTATCGGGGGTACACGCATATCGCTGATTTCAGTGCGTGGCGCAGTAATTTCACTCTCGGTTTGTTTTACAATCGTATTCTCGGCGTTGCTTTTTATAATTGCGTTTTTAACTCCGAAAAATATTGCGTCGTAAACAGCCTTGTCCTCGGAAAATTTAATTTCTGTCTTGGCAGGATGAACATTTATGTCCACAAGCTCCGGGTTAATGCTTATCATCAGTACGCATGCCGGGAATTTTCCCACCATGATTGAATTTTTAAACGCCTCTTCAAGAGAAACGGTGAGTATCGGAGATTTTACATACCGCCCGTTCACGAAAAACATCTGCATAACACGGTTTGCGCGGCTTTTAGAAGGATGGCTTACAAATCCGCTTACATTTATACAGCCCGATGAATAATCAACAGGTATAAGTGAAGCCGCAAATCCGCCTCCGTACACGCCGTAAACCGCAGAATAAAGCTCGCCGTTTCCGAGAGTGCAAAGCTCCTGCTTGCCGTCCCTAATAAATCTGAAGGATATTTCGGGGTGTGAAAGCGCCATCTTATCCACAAGATTGGCTATGTAATTACCTTCCGTTGTATAGCTTTTTAAAAACTTAAGCCTTGCCGGGGTATTATAAAAAATATCACGGATTATTACGGTTGTTCCGTCGGAGCAGCCAACCTGCTCGAGCTCAATTCCTTCCGAGCCTTCTATTGTAAATTTGCCGCCGAACTCCTCGTCCTTTGTTTTTGACGTCATTTCAACCCTTGAAACCGCGGCGATTGAAGCAAGCGCTTCTCCCCTAAAGCCCAAGGTCATAATATTATCTAGATCGGCTTGTGTGGAAATCTTGCTGGTTGCATGACGAAGAAAAGCGGTAGGAATATCAAGCATAGGAATACCGCTTCCGTTATCCGTAATGCGCATATACTTAATTCCGCCGTTTTTGATTTCAACGGTTATCACGGTTGAGCCTGCGTCTATTGAATTTTCAATCAGTTCCTTTATGACCGAGGCGGGACGTTCAATAACCTCGCCTGCGGCTATAAGCTCGGAAATCTCCTTTCCGAGCACTTGAATTTTCGGCATAGCAGTACCTTTCTACACTAATTCAACAAGTTCTCTTAAAATTTCATGAGCCTCTCTGGGGCTGTAATCGTCGGGATCTATTTTTCGAAGTCGCTTTAT